>JAADHD010000405.1:0-1398 GCA_013152075.1 Verrucomicrobiota bacterium
GTCGAAAAGGTTCGCAAACAAATTGGCTTGTTCAAGATTTTACTGACGATTATCGCCGCCATCATCATGGCCTTGATTTTATACACCCTGACCCTCGACAAGATTCACACGATCGCCTTATTAAAACTGATCGGAGCACCCAATTCAAAAATTCTGGGACTCATCATGCAGGAATCACTTTTCATCGGCATCCTCGGATACGGAATAGCCTATGTGATAGGCCAGCGAATCTTTCCAAATTTTCCGCGGCGCGTCATCCTCACCCAGGAGGATCTTATCCAGCTGGGTTTTATCGTCATCGCTATCTCTATCGTTGCCAGTTTCCTCGGCATATGGAAAGCCCTACGCGTGTCCCCAAATGAAGCCCTTTCTTGAAAATGAGTGATTCCCTGGCCATCGCTACAGAAAATTTGAGTAAAATTTATGGGAGCGGCAACACTGAAGTGATCGCCATGCAGGACGCTACGGTGAGCGTCCGACACGGCGAGGTGGTCGCATTACTCGGGCCCAGCGGATCCGGCAAGTCTACTTTCCTTACGGCGGTCGGGTTGATCAATCCTCCCACCAGTGGACGAGTGATCATCAACGGAGAATTGGTCATGGAAGGCCCGCGTGCCATGACCAGCCTGAGAAAATTTCGGCGCCAGGAAATTGGTTATGTGTTCCAGAAATCAAACCTGATTCCTTTTCTCTCCGCGGTGGAAAACGTGCAGATCGTAATGGAAATTAACGGCCATGGAGCGAGCGCAGGTCGCCGTCGCGCACTGGAACTGCTCGAAGAGCTCGGAGTGCGTGACCGAGCCGACAACTTGCCTTCGATGTTGTCCGGAGGCCAGCAGCAACGTGTCGCTGTCGCCCGCGCGCTCGCCAACCAGCCGAGCATCATTCTCGCCGACGAACCGACCGCGGCGCTTGACAGCAGTCGGGGACGTCAGGTAATGAATTTGTTTGCTCAGGTTGCCCACGAACATGGTGCGGGCGTGATCGTGGTCACTCACGACCAACGGGCTCTGGATGTCTTTGACACCCTATACGAAATGGAAGATGGACTCATTAAACGTTCGGAGCATTTGGAGAAAGCGTCTTAAGTAAAAGTCGTCATCAAGGTTCCCCCATTAGAGCCTTTCTCAAAACCCATGCCCACCCAGCTCAATAAAAGATTATGTCTGCTCGATTATCCATTCTCCTCTTCAGCCTGTTTGCCCCCATTATTTGCGTTTCTTCTGCAAAAGCCGCTGAGTGGCCGGCACTACCCGAAGCCAACGGTGCAATTGAAATCCCCGCGCAGGAATGGCCGCAAAATCCGGGGCCACGCACGGTCAAAATCGAGATCCACTACCCGCAAGGCAAGCTGGCGAATGTTAATGCCGACACTGGGATCATGCTCAGCTTGCACAA
>JAADHD010000405.1:1423-6939 GCA_013152075.1 Verrucomicrobiota bacterium
AAATCCAGCGGTACTAGTGAAACGGCTCAACGTGGTGGCGATCTGCGTGGACTATCTACAAAGCGGACCCAAAGCTTCAATCAAAGATCCTCAGCCTTACGATTTCGGCTACCTTCAGTCACTCGATGCGCTCAGGGCCTTGTGGTTCGTGTACGAAGGTATGAGTGAACGTAGGATCCCCTTCGCGAGTGACCGGATTTTCGCCACCGGCGGATCCGGTGGCGGCAATGTCACTCTGATGTCCAACAAGCTGGCCCCGCGAACATTTACTGCCATCATCGATATGTGCGGAATGCCCAAGTTGAGTGACGACATCGCCTTCAACCTACCGGGAGGTTCCGGCCTCAATGCCAGATGGAGCCGAGATCCTGCCAGCCCGAACTACCTCAGCCCGGGCGCGCAGGAAATCAGATTCAATGGCAATCCGGCGCATTTGGAATTGATGAAAAAATTTGGCAACCGAACAAAAATTTTCATCGTGCACGGAGAGGATGATTCAACCTGCCCATTCCCTGATGCCCAGGAGATGGCTGCTAATTTTAAAAAAGCGGGTCTCGATGTGAGCAAACATTTTGTCAGCAAAGAAAGTCTCGACGGCAAGATTTTCAAAAGCAGCGGTCACGCTCTCGGCAACCGAACGGAGATCGTTTTCAAAGTCGGCGGAAAGGCGCTGGACCCAAAGGTAAGGCGCCCGTATCCCAGCGATTTCGAACTGAAGGACGAGACGGTTCGCTACCCGGTAAGCGGTGGCGTTTTTGTAATCTCTTATAAAAAAGGGTATCCTGTTGGCCGTTTCGAGCCGAGCAAGTGAACCGGGACGCTGAAATTTTCGCGCAACAAAATGGTGTATGAGGAAACCGTAACAGACATCGCGCGTAGAGGGAATTATCTATCTACTGCGTGACGGAGATGCACCGAAAGCGTGAACGCTTTTTTTGAAGCTGATGACAGGACAGGAGCCACAGCACCTTCAAACGCTTTCACCTCCTTAATAAACGGTTTCACCAGAAGCCCACTCTGGTGGTAATATCTAATCTGGCTCATCCTGGAAAAATTCGCCGAAGCGCCTGCCTGCTCTGCGCTAAAAATCCACCACAGCCATTCCGGTTTTTCCGTGATGTAATCCTGCTGATCAGTAGTATCGTAAGGACCGGTCACCACTGAGAGATCGAGTCCCGTGACGAGCTCATGATCTCCTGCTAATCGCAGCTTAAAGTCCCATCCAGGCGGGAGTTTTTTAGCAAGCCCCTGCGTAAGGCTTGAGAGCGTCTCTTTATCCAATACAGTTCCTTTCCAGTCACGAATCTCATCAAGGATACCGACCATCTCACTGGAGGTTTTTTTTGGTGAAGTTATTTCAATAGAGGCAATTAGTCCGGGCTTTTCAGAGCCATCGCGTTTCCATTCCGGAATTGGTAAGGACTCTTCTCCGTTCTCACTGTGCCAGGTATTAAGGATGGCTGTGCGCTCAAGTTCGCGCCGTTTCCAGGAGCCTTTCGAATCAAATGAATAGCGATCCGGATGACGCTCAACCAGCATCTCCGCTGCAAGGTCACACAGTCTGTGGCGAGTGCTGGCTGGCATCGAATTACTAAGGTGCCTGGCTGTATCGCCTATTGATTTGATCAGTATCGCATCGATTTGTTGCGCGATTGCAGGCGCATTGTTATTGACACTTAGCTCTTTGGCAGCAGCCCTGTCATAAGAAATATAGTAGCTGCCCGGAAACCCTGCGATCGTCATGTTGTCGTTCTTCTGTGCTTGGGGCGCAGCAGTAAGCATCCTTGTTCCGAATACTGTCCTTTCTTTATCGGTAAGGAGTTTGAGCAATTTGTATCGAACCGTTACTGGCAAGCTTAACCATGATTCTGCCAGGGCTTTTATCCCTTTCACACTTCGAGTCTCAGCGAGAAACGCTCCGGCTCCTCCTAGGTTCCGTTTTCCTGAATTCATCATAAGCTCCCCACTGTCTTCTGGAAAATTTGCTTCACGTCGTCGCCTCCATTCCACAACCATCGCATCCTGGGCAGCGTCTTTTTCGCCGAGGCCCCAAAGCACCGCCGCGGCTCGAACACGCGCTACAGGCAATGACCCCTGCCTCAACTCTTTGTGAAGGAATACCCCCGACTTTGCCAATCCCGCACGGGCGGCAATGACGATCAATTGGCCGTGCACTTCAGGATTCATGGATTTCTCTGCCACCTCCATGATGATGGGCAGTCCTTTCTCCGGAAATTGATCCAGAAGATTTGCCGCCTGCTGGGGCGCGCCTCTCTCGCCCAAACGCACACCAGCTGCCATTATATCAAACTCACTTTTGCCCTCCGTTTCCGCCCACCATCTGGCGATGTTTTTTTTCGCAAATTCGTGTTTTCCGTTTTTCATCGAATAAGGAGTGGGTGAAAATTCACGTTTGGCAATAGCTTCGAGTACCACTTTGACGCATTCACCCACCCTCAGGGTATATCTCGATCCAACGGTAGAAGATCGGCTCAAGCGTGGGTCATCCAGGGATTCCATCAATTGTGGCACCGCGGGGTAACCCATCCTGACCAGTCTGTATGCGGGACTATTTTCAAGACGGGAGTCATTGAAAATGTTGCAATAACCCGGAGTCGTATTCTGACTACCATTCTGCGTTTCAAGTAGCAGAATCAATGCTACAACTTGATCCTTGGCAGCGAGCTCATTGGCTTTAGCAAGACCCTTCGACTCGCTCGGCCCTACTTTGGATTTGCCCAAAGCTTCCACCAGTATGCGAGCTTCAGCAGCTGTTTTGCTTTGCGGGAAAAGCCTGATTACCTCGTCCAGACGTTGCCTCACTTCACCCCGGGCTTTTGAACGATCAGAGTTTGCCCTCATCGCCAAGGTTAAACGCGTGGCCGCAAAGTCATTCGCTACAAAACCAAGAAAAGCATCGATATCATCCGGCCAGGTTTTTCCTCCATGATAGGGCCGGCAAGAACGGGCTTTTTTCAGCAGTGCTTCGGCGAGCTCCCATTGCTTATGCTCCACAAGTGCCGTCGCAAGCACGACCGCATAACTGGGGAAATCGAGATAAGGTTCAGCTTTATCTACTCTCTGCCACTTAACGCCCCACGGTTTATCGATCCACTTCCGCGCATAGGCTATCAGATCTTCGTCCCGCCATTCAATTGCAGGATTGATTCCACCGTTCTTTTCCCGCGTTCTTGCTGTCGCCTCCAAAGTGATGAGATCGAGAGTATAAATGCTCCATTGCGACTGGTCGCCTTGTATCAGAAAACCATGAACGGCTGCAGGAACCCATGGCTGATTTTCCCTCTGACTAGCCCCGCCGGTCTGCATCGTTATAAAAGGGCGGTGGAAAAATTTCGTGTAACCTAGCTGTCTTACCCATGTCGTGACCTTTTCCAGATCACTGCTTCCATGAAACTTTTTAGTGCTAGGTAGCACCGATGCATCCTCGGGATCCTGTGCGGCTACGCGTGCGTTTGCGCTCAAGCACAAAGCCACGACTGAAAACCTCAAGAATGATTTGACGATAACTCTCATCATAGTATTTAGTTGCAACCACAGCCCTTGAGACACTTGTTTTTGCATTGTTAAGCAGAATAGTGGAAATTAGCTTAGGACACAACTATCATAAAATTAATTGCAACTATTCAAGCCTGTTAAATCATTACAATTGATCAAAGTGAGTTGTAGCGCCGGCTTGAGCCGACATTGATTGCTTAAAGTTGAAAGCTCAGCGGCAAATGCCTACGCGGCGAAAGCCCACCAGACGATCAAATTACCGAATGAGCGGAAGAACCGATGACCACACGACTAAAAAGCTTTTTCTATAACACATTACTTGTGTCACGAGACGTCGCGGTGCTGATCACGGCTTGTGCAGCCTTCGGATTAACATCAGCGTCCAAGGCCGCGCCAAAAGAAATTTCGCAAACGCAGAGCAAAGCAATTGCAGAAATCACACCTGGGAAGAAACCCGTAACAAATTCCAAAACCGGAAGCTCAACGACTTCCGATAAGAAGAAGACGAAAGAAACGGAGTCATCCCCGAATACTCGAAAAAATCGCAAAGGAGAGCACTTTGATTTTCCGTATCCATCCAATTTGTTTGGCTGGGCTGGAGAAACCGGCAGGTTATCAATTTGGATCAATGGCGACTGGAAGCTCAAATTGCCAGGTGGCGAAACTTTACCGATACGCTACAGGTTTTACGGGGCTCAGGATCGGGCTCCTGACAAAATCATGGGAGGCGAATGGTGGTTTCCATTACTGGAGAGCACCATTATGCAAACCAGTGAGCAAAACAAACGCGTAACAACTCTTGGTGGCCGCTCAAAGTATCTGTCGAGCGATCCGAAAAACAAAAATCGTTTCCAAACTAAAGATCGCCAGTGGACCGGGCTATCCACTGATGGCGGACGATTCGTAATGGAGGGCCCAGGCGGCTGGCGCTATCATTATGTTGATAAGCGCCTAGTGAAAGTGATCACACCTTCGGGCAACACTCTGATTTGGAATTTGGACAAAAATAACAGAGTGAAAAGCATCACGACGGATGACGGGGACCAGTTGTTAAGCGTTCAAACAAACGAACATGGTTTGGTGAAGGAGATCAAGACTCACGACGGCTTGGAGTTTCGATTTAAGTATCAACCCTATCCTGCCACAAAAACAGCAAGTGGAGATGAAGCGCATGCGAATGCCCAGCACAGCACCAATCACATAAGCGAAATATTGCCGGACGGAGAAAGCGGACGGGAATTCATTTTTAATATAAGTGCGGATTCCAAACACAAGGACATACTGAAGATGGAATATTCACGCGTGACTCCCAATAAGAAAACAGTAAAAGAAAACTTCTCCTGGCAAGTCGACAGCGGTTTGATCAAGTCAGACTCGGAAAGCCAGTATTCAAAGGCGAAAGAAAGCGGAAATAATCCACGCCAACTTACCAGAAAATTCAGCAACGGCGGCCAGGAAATCTATCGCTGGAACAATAAAACAAGCGTTCAATATCGTGAGCGTCGCGATGGATCGAGCTATAAAACATTCTATGTAAAAAAGGCGGGGCCGTCTTACTTCAAGGTAAACAGAGTCATCCAGACAAGGGCTAACGGTGAAGTAGAGGATTTTGTCAGTCAATTTGATAAACTCGGGCGAAGGATTCGAACCGAGAAAAACGGGGTGTTGAATACACGGCTTGAATATTCGGTGAGCAATGGGGAAAAGTGCAGAAGCTGTTTATGAAACTTAGCTCGCCAGACCCGGATTCAGAAGATGGATTGACTCTGACTACCACTACTTATTCGAGTCTGGAGAATGGGCGCAAGCTGAGAATGGAGAATCAAGGGCGAGTCACTGAATACGACCCGCAGGGCCATATCGTCAAAGTGACAAAAGACGGGGTGCTCATTCGTGGTAAAAATAATGAGCCACCAACACCAGCTCCAAAAAAAGAGCCCTTGCTCGTTAAGAAATATACACCCCCAACTGACGCCACTACAAGCGGATGGATACTATCG
>JAADHD010000427.1 GCA_013152075.1 Verrucomicrobiota bacterium
CAACAGCCTTCACAGGCAATTCATTCACCGACCCCTGAGCTCGGGATTGATTTACAAACGAATCACCATTCAACAAAACCAGGCTGATCGATACTGCCGCAAAAAAACGCAGTCCCTCGGTTTTCCGAGATCTGAAGACCCATCCTCTTCCGGAAACACTTTCCGATTGGTCAGCAAAGATCGACTGCTCAGAACTCACGCAAAAAGGATTTAATTCCGGCTGGCACAATGCTCTCATTAGAAGATTTTTCATCACCCAACACAGGGACTTTGGATGAACCCACGCCATATACCACAGTGGTAGATTGCTCACCTTGCGATCCGTTATTCGCCTGATAATCCTCACCCCCTACTCGGAAAAAGAGCCCGATCATCACCGTTGCGTATGCCAGTCCTGCCAAATAGACGCGTTTGCGAGTTCCCACTCCCCAGAACCAGGTTTCCACTCGATCCCAGAACAAACTCCACGCCGAGCGTTGCATGATCTCCACCCGTTGACGGTCATGCAGATCATCCAAAAAGCGTTCATAAAACCCCTCGGGAGGCTGTTCATAACGCTTTAGATGAAGAAGTTTCTCCACCTGATCGTATTTTTGCTCTTCTGCTTCTTCTGACTTCATAACCGGGATAAGTAAGTCGTTGATGATCTCCTGTCGATGCCTTCCAGCGCGCTTTTACCGCTATAAAAACAAATTAAAATCTGTTTGTACTCTTCTATGCTCTATTTTCGAAATTCTTCCAGATAATTTTGCAATTGCCTATGAGCATAAAACAGTCTGGACCTCACGGTTCCCTCTGATACTCCAAGGATTTTACTAATTTCAGCATGTGGCATTCCTTGAATGTCAAACATGGTCACCACTGCTCTATGGTCATCTGACAGCTCTTGCAGGGCTATGTTCAATCTTTCCTGTAGTTCCGTAATGTTCACTTCCCTGACCGGATCACTTTTCGACGTCGCTTCGATGAAATCGGGATCCCGTTCGATCGCCATATCGACATCATCAAGACTCATGGTCCTGCGTCGCCCACGTTTTTTCAGGAAATTTAAAGTCATATTCACCGAAATCGAGTAGATCCAGGTGTAAAACGTAGATTTCTCCTGAAATCGCTTCAGTGAGCGATAAGCCTTGGCAAACACATCCTGCAGGACATCATGAGTGTCCTCGTGATTGGAAGTCATGTGATACACCAGCCCATAGAGTCTGGGAGTGTATTTCACCACCAGCTCGTCGAAGGCAACCGTATCCCCATTACGAGCACGCGCCACCAGCCCCTTGTCTTCGTCTGGCTTACGTTTCTTTTGAGGATTTTTCTTCGATTTCATCCAGACAGTCGATCCATCACTACTGGAGCGATAAAGGACAGCAAACAACACTCAACTCGACACAAACTCAATACCAAATTAATTCCTAATTCCTAATTCTTAATTCTTAATCCCTCACTCTCGCTCCACACACACCGTCACCGAAACAAAATCGGTGTCAGGCAAAATATACTTCTTCACCTTCACCTCAACCGCCTCTACTCCCTCGAAATCGAGCACGGCTCCGGCGACATCCTCCGCCAGAGTTTCGATCAAACGTCGACTTCCCGTTTCGGCAACTGCCTGCACCTGCATAGCCACTTGATGGTAATCGATCGTCTTCGTTATATCATCCGACAAACCCTGTAACGAATCAGCAGGATGAATGATCAAATCCACCCTGAGCTCCTGCGCGCTCTCCCTCTCCTCATCGGGAACTCCCACATGGGCAGAAATTCGTAAGCCCCTTATTTCAATCTTGTCACAATGCTTCATACGTAAATTGTTGTAATCACCCAATTCGAAAATCGATATCCACGATATTATCGCTACCAAAACGCTCCTGCATCTTGGCCAGAATCGCGCCCTTCATCTGCTGAGCCAACACGTAATGAATAGACGGTTGTAAAACCTGCACGATAAGAACCTTGCGCCGCACTTCAAGCGGTTGCGCATTATTGGCAATGTTGTCTCCCACCACTTCCGCCCAAGCCGCAACCATGGCCTCCTGATCACAGCGACGATCCAGGCCCAGATCTTTCAAAGTTGAGGCCATCACATCACCCACCGGCCGGCTGAAATTCGACAGATCTTCAGGCTCCCAGATCCCCCGCCAGGCGGCAAGCAAGCTGTCCTTCTTTGATCTTACCCGCCGATTCCTCATTCTACTCATAATATACCACTCGAAACCTCTTCACCCAGACATAAAAAAACCGCACCAGTCAAACTCGTGCGGTTTTCAAAATGAAATTTATAACAATGTCGAACTCAATCGCTACCATTATCGCCAATCGCCTCGACCGGGCAACCTTCCATAGCTTCTTCACACAAAGCCTTCTCTTCATCATTCTCAGGCTGTTTATATACGTATGAATAGCCCCCGTCTTCGTTACGGGTAAAGTTTTCAGAAGCGGTCTCACGACACAAGTCACAATCAATGCACTGGTCGTCTACAAAAAACTCCCCGTCTACGTTATCAGAATATTTATCTTCTATTTCAGCCATATCGACTCGATTTAAATTCGCTTGGATAATAGTGTTATTCCCCGCCCATGCAACGCCTTTTTTTGTTCCGCTTGATCTTTCTGTAATATATAATAGTGGCAAGAAACTCATCGCAGGCCACCTTGCTTGATTATCCATCCGCTTGAATTAGCAGCACACTTATCACCCATGCCTTCCTCACTTCAGATCGCAGACCGCACATTCCAGTCCCGCCTATTCCTGGGAACCGGAAAATTCTCCTCCAATGAATCCATGAGGGACGGCCTCGAAGCTTCTGGCACCGAAGTGGTCACCGTAGCCCTGCGCCGCGCCGACCTTAGCGGCAATGCCGACCCTTACGCCAACATCCTGGAGTTTATCGACCCTGAAAAATACCTACTTCTCCCCAATACCTCCGGGGCCGCCACTGCCGACGAAGCCGTTCGGCTCGCACGACTAGCACTAGCCGCCGGTCTTCCCAATTGGATAAAACTCGAAATCCACCCCGACCCCACCTATTTACTGCCCGATCCGATCGAAACCCTGGCCGCTGCCGAGATTCTGGTTAAAGAGGGATTCACCGTGCTCCCCTACATCAACGCCGACCCCGTTCTGGCCAAACGCCTACAAGATGTGGGAACGGCAACCGTCATGCCCCTGGGCTCGCCGATCGGCTCCAACCAAGGCCTCGAAACCCGCCGACAACTGGAAATCATCATCGAGCAAGCCACCGTCCCTGTTGTTGTCGATGCCGGACTGGGCGCCCCTTCCCACGCCGCCGCCGCCATGGAATTGGGCGCCGATGCCGTGCTCGTAAACACCGCCATCGCCATCTCTCCAAAACCCTCTGATACCGCAAGAGCATTCAAATTGGCAACCGAAGCCGGCCGGATCGCCTGGGAAACCGGCCTGCCCGAAGCACAAAACACCGCTTCCGCCACCAGCCCCCTGACATCTTTCCTCTACGAAAAAAATTCCTAATTCCTAATTCCTAAATTCTTAATTTCCAATTCCTAATTCCTAATTCACCTAGTGCCCCTGCTCAGCGTCCAGAACCTGAACATCACCAAAACCAGATCAAATCGCTGGTTGCGACCTCAAAACGCCAACGAAAAACTGATTGATCAGGTCAGTTTCGACATTGAAGAAAACCAGTGCCTGAGCCTGGTAGGTGAGCAACACAGTGGCAAAATGCCGCTCACTCTGGCCCTGCTGCGACTGCACCCCGTTTCCTCGGGATCAATCGAATATCGGGGACAAAATATTCTGGCCATGAAAAAAAGCCACTTCCGGAAATGCCTTGGAGAAATCCAGGTGGTGTTCCCAGACGGTTTTTCCGCCCTGAACCCCCATCATTCCGTCACCAAACTATTGAGTGAACCCCTGCTAGTCCACTTCCCTCATCTCACCGCCTCCGAAAAAGAACACCGCATCGACTACGCCATGCAATTGACAGGCTTGACTGGAAACTTGAGTAAGCTCTGGCCCGACGAGCTCGATCCCGGCCAACGCATCCGAGTCGCCATTGCCAGAGCGCTCATCGCCGAGCCCCGCTTACTCATTTGCCACGACCTTGCCAACGGACTGGATACCCCCGTTCAGGCAGCAATTCTCAATCTTCTGAGCGATATTCAAAGCACCTTGAATCTCTCCCTATTATTTGTGACACATGATCTTGCGATAGCCGATCACATGAGTGACCATGTGCTGATTCTCCACCGGGGCAGCATTGTAGAATCCGGCACCCCGGAAGAAATCGTTCACTACCCCAAACACAGCTATACCCGCAAACTCGTCGCCTCAACGACCACCATGTAAAAAAAGCCCCCAATTCCTAATTTTTAATTGTCATCACTTCGTTCAGACTGTCTCACCCGCGTTGCGGCCTCGGCTCCCAATTCTTAATTCTTAATTCTCACCCCCAACAGTGACTCCGCTTTTTCGAAAATTTCTTGGCATGAACTGGGTGCTGGTATTCACCATGCTGGGCCTGATCGTATTCGGAATTTTTTCGATCTATGGTGCCAGCTGGATGAGAGAGGATGCCAACCTTGCCAACAAATGGCGGGATCAGATCGTGTGGGTGTTAATCGGATTATCGATCTTCTTTGTGGTCTCCCTGATTGATTACCAATGGGTCAAATGGGCAGCGGTTCCCTTTTATATAGGGGCTTTGATCCTGCTTATAATAGCAGAATTCAGAGGCGTCGAAGTTTATGGCACCCAGGGCTGGTTGCGCCTGCCCGGCGGCATCACCTTCCAGCCTTCCCAAGTAGCCATCGCCGCCGGCATCGTCGCGCTTTCATTGGTGCTGAGTCACTTGCATAAATTACACCCCATTTTCCGCAACCACTTCCTGAGGGTGTTCGTCGCCGGCGTGGTCGGCGGCATTCCCTTTCTGCTGGTCCTGAAATCCGGCGATCTCGGATCAGCCCTGGTGTGGGCCCCCGTCATTGGCGCCATGCTCCTGGTTGGCTCGATCCCATTTCGCTACCTCATCGTCATCGTGCTATCCGGCACCCTAGTCCTGCCATTCGCCTACTTTTTTGGCCTCAAGGACTACCAGAAAAAACGCATCACAGTGCAAATCGACATGCTGATGGGGCGAGAGGTCGATATCCGCAATGAAGCCTATTCAGCTCATAACAACCTAATGGCTATTGGCAGCGGTGGCTGGGGAGGCAAGGGTTTCAAAAACCCGGACACCCTGAACTACAAAGGCTTCATTTCCAAAGACACCGCCATCACTGACTTCATTTTTCCAGTGCTTGCCGAGGAACACGGTTTTCGCGGCGCTTTCCTGATGCTATCAGCTTTCCTTCTGCTTCTGCTTCAAAGCCTTTTTGTGGCTTTTTACGCAAAAGACATGACAGGAAGATTGTTGGTTGTCGGCGTTGTTGCGCTCTTTTTTGCCCATATATTTCAAAATGTCGGCATGAATATACTGCTCATGCCCATCACCGGCATCCCCCTGCCCCTGATTAGTTACGGCGGCACCTTCATGGTAATGGTCTTGTTTTTACAGGGACTGGTGCAAAGCGTCTGGATTCATCGGCGTTCAGATTTACAGGAGCCTAAAGAAGCGAGTGGCATGCAAATCGATCATCTTATCTGATGACTCTTCCGCCAGGCGAAAGAAGTTTTGAATTTTGAGTTGAGACTAGTGAGTTTTTCCCTAACGATAGGCGATTCCTGACAATCAGCTGATTGTCAGTCAAATAGCCCAAACAGACATCTATGAAAATTGCATTTTTGACCGCAGGCGGACTTGCCCCCTGCCTTTCCTCTTCGATCGGAGCCCTGATCGAACACTACCGCACCCTCGCCCCAGACGCCGAATTCATCGGCTATCTCAATGGCTATCAGGGGCTTTTACTTGGTAAAAGCATCACTTTCCCAGAATCTGTAAAGTCGAATTACGAGATTTTCTTTGAATACGGAGGCAGCTGCATCGGAAACAGCCGGGTAAAACTCACCAACATTGAAGACTGCGTGAAACGAGGATTGGTGAAGGAGGGAGAAACCCCGCTCAACGTCGCAGCAGAACAACTGCGCAACGACAAAATCGACATTCTTCATACTATCGGGGGGGACGACACCAATACCACGGCAGCGGATCTTGCCGCCTACTTACACCAACACGACTACGATTTCACCGTTGTCGGAATGCCAAAAACCGTCGACAACGATGTTTACCCCATCTCACAATCACTGGGCGCCTGGACAGCCGCCGAACAGGGAGCTTTGTTTTTCCAAAATATCGCCAACGAAAATACCACCAGCGCACGCCAGCTCATTATCCATGAAGTCATGGGGCGCAACTGCGGTTGGTTGACCGCCGCCACCGCCGCCGCTTACCGTAAAGACCTATCCAAATGGAACTTTTTCCCTGAAGTCCTGCTCAGCCAGGAGCGCTGGGATATTGACGCCGTCTGGTTACCGGAATTACCACTCGATCTCGAAAGCGAATCCGCTCGACTGCGTCAACGCATGGATAAAAATGACTGCGTCAATATCTTCATCAGTGAAGGCGCCGGAGTAGATGCCATCGTTAAGAAGCTCGAAGCCGACGGTAGCGAGGTTCCCAGAGATGCATTTGGACACGTGAGACTCGATGAAGTTAACGTCGGCAAATGGTTCGGCGAACAGTTAAAAGAAAGTCTCGGAGCCGAAAAAGTGCTGGTCCAGAAAAGTGGCTACTTCGCCCGTTCCGCCGCTCCCAACAAAGAAGATATCGAACTCATCAAACGCAGTGCCTGCGTAGCCGCCAAAGGCGCCCTGGAAGGAACCAGCGGCGTAGCCGGACTCGACGAAGATCAAGATAATGAAATGAGAGTCATCGAGTTCCCACGCATCAAAGGCGGCAAACCCTTTAACACCGAAGAGCCCTGGTTCATCGAGATGCTAAAGGAAATCGGACAAGCTCCCGCTACTCCCGCTGCGCGGGAGAGTTTTGAGTAGGGAGTTTTGAATTTTGAGTTGTTGTTAGGAGTAAATTTGAGAGTTTTTTCTTTTTTGCGTTTTTCTTCAAATTCACTACTCAAAATTCACTACTCAAAATTCACCACTCAAAACTCATCCGTCACGGGGTTCCCCAATTTTGGGACGAAAGAACAAAGCCAGCATTGCCGCTGCGATGAAGGCCATGAAGGTCGGAACTAGAAACAGTTTCTGATAGTCGACCACACCATCAACCGTGAGGTAATCTTTCAAGGGCAGGAATATCCATTTTGCCAACAAATCTCCAATGCCCAGTATCAACAGATTAAACAAGCCCTGAGCGCTGGCGCGAAC
>JAADHD010000265.1 GCA_013152075.1 Verrucomicrobiota bacterium
GGCAAAATCGCAGCGCTGAAGTCGCCTGCTATCAATGTGAGAAACCTCGGATTTGTCGCCCTGAAAAATGAAGGGGAAGCCGCACTCCCCGCTGTCGAATCCCTGCTAGAAAATGACAATCCCTATATTCAGGCGAGAGCTATTTTCCTCATGCCTCATCTGGGAGCGAAAGGCATCGAAGCGACTAACAAAATCGCCACCGACAGCAATGACGCGATGCAGAGAGTCACCGCCTTCCGTGCCCTGCGCCGAGCCGACCAAGCCCTGCCTGATTTATCCACAGACCCTTCGCCTGCCGTGCGCCGGGAAGTTGCGCTCTCTTGCCGCAACTTAACCCTCGACGATAGCCGCGATACTCTGGTCAATGTGGCGAAAAAATTCGACGGCAGTGACCGGGCTTACCTGGAAGCTTTCGGCATTGGCTCCACGGGTAAGGAGTCTGGAATTTACGCCGCCGTTAAAGGGGCCATCGGCAATGATGACCCTTTAAAATGGAGCGAGGCTTTCGCTCGTATCGCCTGGCGCCTGCACCCCCAGCAATCTATCGACGACTTGCGCGTCAGAGCTCTGTCCGACAAACTCGCTGCGTCTGACAGGAAATTGGCGATGACGGCGATTGCTTTCAACGACAGTAGCGAAGCCGCCAAAGCCATGTTGAAAGTAGCTGCTCAGGAAGGGTCTCCGATCAAATCCACCGGAGTGTGGTGGTTGCTCAATCGTGCCGGGAATTTATGGTCGAATCACGGCTTGATGCCCAAACTCAAATCACGAGGAATTTACGATCCTGATGCCATCGTGCTTCAGGAGATAGTGACACCTGATCCGAAAGGCACCCCTCAAACCCTGCCCAGCGTGGCTGAAATCCTGAAGCTCCAGGGTGATGTCGCGAAGGGGAAAATCACCGCTCAACGCTGCATCATGTGTCATCAGATCGACGGCCTCGGCATTGAATACGGCCCTACTCTTACCGGATTTGGCAAAACCCAAACCAACGAAGTGTTGATCGATGCGATTCGCAATCCAAGCAGTGGCATTTCACACGGATTTGATGGCACGGAAATCAAAACCAAAAACGGCAAAGTCATCCACGGCATTCTGATCAAAAACTCCAACCCTTTCATCATTCAATCCATGGGAGGCGTGACGCAAATTGTTCCCGGCAAACAAATTGCTTCACAGAAAAAACTTGGCCGCTCACTGATGCTATCAGGTGATCAACTTGGACTGACCGCACAAGACGTCGCGGACATCGTGGCTTATCTTAAAACTATCTAAAATCAAATCATGGTCGCTATCGTTGTCACATTAGAAGCGCATCCCGATAAAGTGGATGCAATGCTTGAGGCCCTCGCAGATAATGCCGCGGGATCAAACAAGGAACCCGGTTGTCAAAAATGGGAATACTCCCAGCACATTGATGACCCGAAAAAATTTGCCATCTATGAAATCTACGATGACGAAGAAGCCATCAAGGCCCACAAAAGTAGCGAGCATTTTCTTACCTGGGTAAAACGCAACGAAGAGGAAAATTTGATGGCCAGCAAGCAGGCCGGCATCTACCGGATTCTTTAAAGCGCTTCCTTCCCAAACCACCCTTTCCGCCTGTGTCTTTACGTCTCGAAATGTTACAGGTCGCCCGACTCGGGCCCTCTGTGCTCGGCGAAGAGGCCAGCCAACTGATTGAGAAATACATTCGCAGTCAGCAAAATGACGACGGCGGTTTTTGTGATCGTGACGGCAAGTCCGACTTGTATTACACCAGCTTTGCCATCGATGCGCTTACTGCGCTTCAGGTTGAAATACCCGAGGCCGACATCTCCAAATACCTGGAACTCGAAAGGGCAAATCTGGACACGCTTGATTTTGTCCACCTCTGCTGCCTCGCTCGATCCTCTTCGGCACTGAAAGAATACCGCAACAAAATAAACATCCAACCTGTTCTCGACCGGATCGAAAAATTCCGCAGCCCTGACGGCGGTTACAATCAAATTGGCGATTATGCAACGGGCTCCGCCTACGCCTGCTTTCTCGCCTGGGGAGCCTACAGTGACCACGGGGTGCCTGTCCCGAATCAACAAGGCATCGCCGCCTGTCTGGATTCTCTGGCCTCTCCCGATGGTGCGTGGAGCAATGATGTCGACTTTCCCATTCCCAATGCCCCCTCGACCGCTGCCGCCGTTGCCGTCTGCCGAAATCTTCGCCAGCCCGTTACCGACACCACCATCAATTGGATTCTCTCCTGTTATCATCCGACCAGCGGAGGTTTTCTCGCTTTCCCCGATGCCCCGATGCCTGATCTTCTCACCACCGCCGTCGCTCTTCACACTCTAGATGCTCTGCAAGCACCCCTCGAAGCGATCAGGGAACGCAGTCTAGACTTCATCGACAGCCTCTGGAACGCCGAAGGGGGATTTCACGGCAACTGGAGCGATGACCAACTTGATATCGAATACACTTATTACGGACTGCTCGCCCTCGGGCATCTGGCTCTGTAAACCATGAGCACTGCCGAACAACTTCAATCCTCGATCAACAATGCCAGGGAACATCTGCTGGCCGAGAGAAACGAACACGGTTGGTGGGAAGGCGAACTTTCCACCAGTGCGCTTTCCACCGCCACGGCGGCGATCGCTCTGCATACTGTCGACCCGAATAAATACAGCGAGCCTATCACCTGTGGTTTGCAATGGCTGATTGATCATCAAAATGAAGACGGCGGATGGGGTGATACCACGATCAGTTTTTCTAATATATCCACCAGCCTGCTCTGCTGGTCGGCGCTGAATTTATCGAGCAAACTTTCAATTACTGACCCTTCAAGCAAAGCGGAAATCTGGATCAAAAACTACATAGGTTCTCTGGACACTGACGCCATCGCCGAAGCGGTAAGTAAACGGTATGGAAAGGACCGCACCTTTTCGGTTCCCATTCTCATGGCCTGCGCGATCTGCGGAAGGCTGGGAGATGATTCAAGCAAAGCCTGGAAAAAAGTTCTCCCTCTCCCCTTTGAACTGGCGGCCTTTCCAAGAAAATGGTTCGCCATACTTCAACTGCCTGTGGTGAGTTATGCCCTGCCCGCGCTCATCGCCATCGGATACGCTCGCTTCATTCACGTTCGCCCGTTTTTTCCCATCCGTATCCTCAGAACTCTGGCCTGGAAAAAAACATCCCGTGTTCTGCAGGAAATTCATCCTGAAAGCGGAGGTTACCTCGAAGCCACACCGCTCACCAGTTTTGTCACCATGGCTCTGGCGTCCAGTGGCCAAAAACAACACCCCGTGGTTGAAAAAGCCATTCCATTCCTTCTGGCCTCCATGCGCCCGGACGGCAGCTGGCCGATCGACACCAATCTCGCCACCTGGGCGACCACCCTGTCAGTGAAAGCGCTGGCATCCGGTGATAACCCACGCCCAATTTTGCCGGAACCGGAATCCGAAGCCATTCGCCAATGGCTGAAGCAACAGCAGTATCTGGAAACCCATGCTTACACCAACGCCCCTCCCGGTGGCTGGGCCTGGACGGATCTTACTGGCGGAGTTCCCGATGCCGATGATACCGCCGGCGCCCTGCTCGCATTACGAGTTCTTGATTCTGAAAGTCCGAACGCCCCGGAGAGCGACAACTCTGCAAGTGCCGCTATCACTTGGCTGCTCGATCTGCAAAACCGCGACGGCGGCATCCCCACTTTCTGTCGCGGATGGGGGGCCTTGCCCTTTGATCGCTCCAGCCCCGACCTCACCGCTCATGCACTAAGAGCGTGGATCACCTGGATGCACGACATCCCACCCGCACTTCGTTCCCGCGTTCGCCTGGGCATCGAACACGGGCTCAACTATTTGGATCATACCCAAGCAAGCGACGGTTCATGGATCCCTCTCTGGTTTGGTAATCAGCATTTGCCTGATGAAAATAATCCCACTTACGGCACCGCAAAAGTTCTGCTAGCCCTTGCCCAATTCGATAAGTCTCACCACCCAGAAATGATATCGATGCGCGAAAAGGGAATCCTCTGGTTACTGGAAAACCAGAACCCCGACGGCGGCTGGGGCGGCGGATCCCAAACCCCATCCAGTATCGAAGAAACCGCACTCGCCATCGACGCCCTTTGCTCCAACGCCGAGCACGGCAAAGACCACGAAAAGATCATCCGAAGCATCGAAACAGGCAGTCAGTGTTTGATCTCCCTCACCAAACAAGGAACCCACTTCCCCCCTTCACCGATCGGATTCTATTTCGCCAAACTCTGGTACCACGAAAAAATCTACCCCATCGTCTGGACCGTCTCCGCCCTCAACAAAGCCCAAAGCGCGCTCAGTTAACTCTCTCCCCTTCTAATCCCCTCAACGCAAAAGAACCGAAAAAATGTCCGCCCGGACATTTTTTTGAGTCCCTTTGGAAAAGCTGTTGCCGAATATAGCTATATTGAAAAGCCGCCGCTCACAGCTCTGTGCTGTCATCCCTTCCCTTCAATTGGATCAGCTTTTTCTTTATCACCTCCAACTCTACGGTCAGCGAATGAGCTGACTTCAAAATATCCCCCTGGGTTTCCTCGTCCCCCAAATCACGAACGGCCGGATGAATTTTCATCATCTGCAAAGCGATCTGTTTGCAGGATTCCTCAATTTTCTCAATAGCTTCTTCTCGTTCCATAAAATTCCTAATTCCTAATTCTTAACCATCCGCTTTCCACTTTTTAACTCTTCCCACACTTCAGCCAAAGCATCCACCAGTGCATCCCAATGTTTGCCCTCAGTGTTACATCCTCCACTGAGGCGTAGAACTCTGCTCATCTGATCAAAATTCAACCCCATCGCCTCCATGACATGTGAAGGGTTACCTTTACCCGCAGAACAAGCTGATCCGGTCGAAACCGCAAAACCCAATCGGTCCAGGCGAATCAACCACTTCAAATTCGTCGGACCGGACTCGGGCAAAATCAACATGACCGTATTCCATAAACGCTCTGCATCCGCAGCGGCGATTGCCATATCCGGCAACTCTGCTGTAATTCTGCTTTCGAAGGCTTGACGTTCCTGCAAGCGCTGATCAAAATTCCCCGCAGCAATGTCCTCTTGTCGTTCATTCAACGCGACTATCATTGCAGCAACCGCAGGGTAATTTTCCGTGCCTGCTCGTTTTCCTTCTTCCTGCGGGCCACCCACCAGTGACTTGAATTTTTTTCCAGAACTTCCTCCCGCCCGTAAAAATCCCATCCCCTTTGGACCACCAAACTTATGCGCACTGCCCGTTAGAAAATCACACATTCTCAAACCCGACAAGTCCTGCTTCCCAATCCATTGCGCTGCATCGCAGTGATAAACAACTGCCCGCTCCCGGCACATCTTCGCCACTTCCTGCCAGGGCTGGATCACCCCGGTTTCATTATTGGCCGCCATCACCGATACCAAACTCACCTCACCAGTGGAAAGCAAGTCACCCAATTCGCTCAAACAGACTCTCCCCTGCTGATCGACTCCAATTTCCCTCATACGACCTTTACC
>JAADHD010000096.1 GCA_013152075.1 Verrucomicrobiota bacterium
GTTCGTTTAGCTTGGGATCAATGGGTGGGTAATCGGCATCCGGAGCTAAAGCTGTCATCAAGGTCAGGTGTCCGCCTGCCGATCCGCCCATCAAAATAAATCGTTTGGGATCGACGCCAAAACGTTTGGCGTTGGCGGCGAAAAAACGGATGGCGTCCTTGCAATCAGTCACGCTTTCCACGGTGGTGGACTCGCCTTTTTTTGTTAGTCGGTAGTTGACCGTGGCGACTTTCATTCCTTTTTCAATCAGGGGACGGGCGGCATCAAAAAACAAGCGGCGATAAAAGGCCTCTTTGGATCCACCTTTCCAGCCGCCGCCGTGGATGTGAATCAGCAGGGGGGAGTTATTGTCCTTAGAGTTTTTCGATTGAATGAAATCAAAGGTGAGTTTTTGGCCATCGACAGTTTTGTGAACCAGGTCTCGTTGAACTTGAAAACTGTCAGGGATTTTTGCGGTATTGAGAGAGCTGTTATCTTCAATTTTCTTTTGTGCGTAACTGACCGTTGAAACGCTAAGAATTAGGCAGGTGACGAGGGTTTTGTTGATTGAAATTTTCAATTTATTACAGGTGAGTGGGTTGTTATTTGCAATTTTGAACTTCTTTGAGGATTTCCTCGCGTGAACACTTTTTGCGGAATGCTACAGCTGCGCTGAATGTGGGATCAAGTTTGAAGGTATCCGTGCCATAATACTGAAATATTAGCACATAATCACCGTAGAAATATGATCTTGTAACATTTGCCTCATTCTGCGTTATGTGGTAGATAACAAGTCCGCTGAAGAGAAATCTTGTAAGGCGGATGGTCTGTTTAACGACTGACTGCTGAACTCAAACTAAAAAAACTCATGAAAAAACTAATCGTAGCTACTCTGTTCGGTGCTGTTATGGCATTCACTATCAACGCATCTGCGGCTGATAAAACTCTTAAAGGAACCGCAACTTGCGCGAAATGTGACCTCGGCACAGCAAGCAAATGCACTAACGTGCTTCAGGTGAAAGAAGACGGCAAAACCGTTACTTACCTTCTTGAAGGCAAAGCTGGAAAACCTTGGCACAAAAACGTATGTAAAGGTTCCAAAAAAGTGGAAATGACCGGCGAAGTGTCTAAAAAAGGCGACGAGCAGGTATTCACTGTTTCTGAAATCAAATAATTCCGTTAAAGGAGTTATCTTCGACGGCTGGTTTTGACTGGCTGATTCGGATAAATTTACGCCGTTCTTCTTAGTGGAGGACGGCGTTTTTTTGTCCAGGCAGGCATTGTTACCTGCTAACCCTGTGTTTTGCGTTGCAATTGGGCTCAATTGCGGCGAAGGGTTGGGCTCGAATGGGAGACTCTCCTCCTGCGGGGGCGCACGATAGCATAATTCGCGCCGTGGTTTTGGAACTTTTTGATACGATATACAGATGGAAACACCGTCATTTACAGAACTGAATTTATCACCTGAACTGCTTGGAGCGATAAAAGATCTTGGTTATGAAAAGCCGTCGCCGATTCAGGCCTTGGCGATTCCACCGGCCATTGAGGGTAAAGATCTGATAGGTCTTTCGCAGACGGGTTCCGGGAAAACGGCGGCTTTTACGCTACCGGTGTTACAGAAAATTGATTTGTCTCTATCGAGAACGCAAAGCCTGATTATCTGTCCAACTCGCGAGTTGTGCATGCAGGTATGTGATGAGGTGCACCGACTGGGGTCCCACATGAAAGGTTTGCGAGCGGTGCCGGTTTACGGAGGGGCTCCGATTGACCGTCAGATTCGCGCATTGCGTCAGGGCACACATATTGTTGTTGGTACCCCTGGTCGCTTATTAGATCACCTTCGACGCAAGACATTTCAGACGGAATTGATCAAAAGCATTGTTCTGGATGAAGCTGACCGCATGCTTGATATGGGGTTCAGGGATGACATGGAGGAACTTCTCAAGGACATGCCGAGTGATCGGCAGACTTCTTTTTTCTCTGCCACGATGAATCCGCAGGTGGAAAAATTGACCCGCCGCTATTCGACAGACGCGGAAACAATCGAGGTCGAGCGCAAAGCGCTGACGGTGGATTCTATTGATCAATGTTATTACGAAGTTCGTCGCCGTTCGAAACTGGAAGTATTATCGCGATTGTTGGATATGGATCCGCCGCGACTGGCGATCGTGTTCTGTAGTACCAAACGTATGGTGGATGAATGCACGGAGGCTCTGATCGGTCGTGGTTATGCCGCGGATCGCCTGCATGGTGATATCAGTCAGAATTTACGTGAGCGGGTTTTGAAGCGTTTCCGTGACGGACAGGTTGAAATTTTGGTGGCCACCGATGTGGCGGCTCGGGGCTTGGACGTTGATGATATTGATATCGTATTTAACTTTGATATCCCCTACGACCCGGAGGATTATGTGCATCGCATCGGACGAACCGGCCGCGCTGGACGTTCAGGCAGGGCGATCAGTTTTGTTTTTGGGCGAGAGATTTATCGTTTGCAGACCATCGAGCGTTTTATTCGTCAGAAAATAGACCGCCGCAAGATTCCGTCACAGGAACAGGTGGAAGGTAAACGGGCGGACTTGTTGTTTGATACCGTGAAAGAGCGATTGGAGGGAGGGGACTTCAAATCTTACGAAGAGTTGGTGCAACGTCTGCTCGATCAGGATCATTCGGCGACGGATATTGCCGGGGCTTTGTTTACACTTTTGAAAGAAGCACAGGGTAACCGAGAAGGACAGTTCATTGAAGAAGACCGACCGCCGAGGAAAGGTCAAGACAGACCTGAGAGATCAGAGGGCCGGAGGAGAGATGGAGATAGAAGAAGGGACGATCGAGGTGGTGATCGGGGCAGGGGAGAGAGACGGGATCGGGGAGATCGGGGCGAGAGACGGGACCGGGGAGACCGGGGAGACCGGGGAGAGCGACGTGATCGAGGAGAACGAGGAGAGCGACGTGACCAGGATCGGGGAGAGAGACGTGATGAGAGTAAACCGAGAGATCGCACGGAAGGCCCTAGTAATTTTCGTTCTGAAGATAAGGTGGACGGAGACAAGGTGACTTTGTTTTTGAATCTTGGCAAAAAAGCAGGAATGAAGCCGGGAGATATTGCTGGCATGTGTTATTGCGAAGCGGGAATTCCCAACGGAACTCTTGGACGAATTAAAATTCATGATGATCACTCAACGATCGAGGTGAATAAGGACGTGGTCGATGAGCTTTTGATGAAGACCCGGAAGTCCCGTATGGGAGGGCGCACTTTTAAATTAGGTCATGACCGTAGTGAGGACGACCAGGGAGGTGGCGGCGATGACGGATGGGGCGGTGGTAGAAGAGAATCGCACGGTGGCGGCGACGAACGTCGAGATCGAGGCGGTCGTGGAGGTGACCGCAGAAGGCGATAGCGCTGCCGGCATAAATTTTGGGATCTCGTTTTCTCACTCTCAAGCACAGGCTGATTGCCGAGAAGGCTCCAGCTTTCTTTACAACAACTGGCCTGTAAGGGTTTCCTCGAACAGAGGGTGGAATTTTCCAGACAGCTCTTCGATGGATAGTCGCGGTAACTCGAAAGTGATCAGATGATATTCATTTTCGATGGCCCAGGTGCCGAATGAGCAAAAATAAGCAGTGAAGATTTATTCCTGTTTTCTCTGCCAGGGAACTTTGCCTGCTTTGTTGATATGAAGAGTCAGACGATTGAATAAGTCATCAAATTTTTTGGGCGCTTTTCCGCGAGGGATCGGATTGTTCTCGGCGGGATCATTGGCGATATTGAACATTTGGTAAGGTTCGAAGGGAGTGTTGCGAAGCAATTTCCAATCGTCGATGCGGATGGCATGGTAGAGCAGGCCGCCGTATTTGCGTCCACCTTCAAGACGCACCCACACTTGTTCAGGGCGAGTTTCGGTGAAGGGTTGGCCATACAGCACGGGGAGAAAACTGCGGGCATCGATGGGGTGTTCGATAGAGATTCCGGCGATCTCTGCTAGAGTCGGGGAAAAATCCATCGTCAGAGAGCGGTGGGCACTGCGGGAGCCTGCAGTGATTTTTCCCGGCCAGGAAACCGCTGTGCAGACACGGATGCCTCCTTCCCACATTTCCTGTTTGCCGCCGTGGAGAGGAGTGTTGCGGGCGCCGGCCGCGACATGCCCGCCGTTGTCGGAGGTGAAGACGATGAGTGTGTTGTCGGTGAGTTTGAGTTTTTCCAATGCATCGAGAACCCGCCCGGTTCCGTGATCAAGGTGTTCGATGAGGGCGACGATTTTGGCGCGTTTTTCAGTAATGCCTTTTTCACGGGCCTTCACTTTGGCTAGCCAGTCTGCCGGAGGTTGGATGGGTGTGTGAGGTGCGTTGTAGGCGAGGTAGAGGAAAAAGGGTTGATCCGCATGATTGGTGGCGCGGTCGGTGATATAATCGATTGCCCAGTCGCTGAATAGATCGGTGGCGTGTCCTTTTGGGGCGATGGTCTTCTCATTCAGTCGCATGTAGTTATTGCCGTGACGAAGGTGGGTGTAGTAGTCATCCATCATGTCACCGAGGAAACCGTGGAAAAGGTCGAAACCTCGGTCAGTCGGGCGGTCGGGTTTGTTGAGTCCGAGATGCCATTTGCCGATCAAGGCGCTGTGATAATTGGCTTTTTTTAACAAGGCGGGAAGCAATACCAGATCATCACCGAGATCACCCCAGTTGGTGGGGCGGTCCGCAAGCTGGGTGCGTATGACCCCGGGCACGCCTGCCATGTCAGGATAACGTCCGCTTAAGAATGCCGCGCGGGTGGGGGAGCAAACCGGGCTGTTGGCGTAAAATTGATCGAAGCGCATGCCCGATGCAAAGAGGGCGTCGATGTTGGGAGTTTTGAGATCGGGCGCGCCATAGGATGAGAGATCGCCGTATCCAAGGTCGTCCACCATGATGAAGACAATGTTGGGAGGGGAAGCTGGCAGAGCGCTTTGAAGTGGTAGAAATAATGAAAATAGGAGGAACAAGTAGAGAAATCTCATAATAGAAATAATGATTTGGTTGCAAAAACTCGGGCATTGTCCTGTATTGAGCAAGTAGTTGCGAAGAAAAGAATATCTTACAAAGACGCGAGGTTTGAAAAATTGGATACGAGATTGGATGAGGATAGTGATGAAAATAAACTTACAAATTTTTATGCTGCTTGGGATTTTTGCCCTGATAGGGCAAGTGGAAGCTAAGGAGCAGGAGCAGGAGCAAGAGGCGCCAGATCCACGGGCGCAGATTGCCGGGGATAACCCTCGGGTAAAGGTAAGGGGAGATTTTCACCGTTTTTGCACAAGAGCGGAATCAGGTGAGCTGACTCGTGTGGTCACTTTGGGAGGATCGATCACCGAGGCTCCCCATGGACACAGTAAGCAGGTGCCTAATTGGTTGAAACAACGGTTCCCAAACGCAAAATTTGAATTCACCAATGCGGGTATCGCTTCGACCTGCTCGACGACCGGGGCATTTCGTTTGGAGCGTGACGTTTTGTCTGGAGGCAGGGT
>JAADHD010000150.1 GCA_013152075.1 Verrucomicrobiota bacterium
CAAAACCGACGCCTAGCAAGCCGGCAATCAGCTTCAGCTTTGCATCCGCCTTGCCGTCACCATGCTCTCTCGCATCCGCCGCGATGGGCTCGGCTCCACCGGCAGTCAAAGCCTCTGGAAAACAAGCCGGCGGTTCTCCCTCGATGATCAAAGCGTAAACCTTTTGATCATTCTTAGGGTGTAAACCGCGGAAAATCTCAATCTCGGCATTCACATATTGCGATGCAGCGGAATTTGGCGAACAAAGAACAATCAGATTCTCCGATGCCTCCAAAGCCTCCTGAATAGTGTCTGTCAGTGATCCCGAAGCAGGCAGTTCATCCCGGTCACGAAATACCGGTGACAGACTCCGCCGTCTTTTTGCCGCTTCAGGATCCAGCTTTTCACCTGAAGGATACGCATCAATAGGCACCGCGTAGCGCTCAAGAGATCGATGCAACCACGTCGCCCACTTCGCATCCTTATGCGAGTAGCTGATAAAAGCCCGGTAGTGTTTATTGACGTGGGACATAAGGAGTAGCTTGCAAACTACGAATATAAACCCAACAGTTCAAGGCAACATTTTCCACTGCACGAGTCATTTGTTATTGTTTTTCTCGACTATAAACTGAATAGTTCCAAAGTAATGGCTCGGATTTTCTTTGCCTAAAACTCTTTTTTGTTATTTCCGACAACCTATGAATCGACTTCTCTCACTCGACGGCGGAGGCATCCGCGGACTGTTCACTATCGCGATATTGGAACATATCGAGAGCCTGCTTCGAAAGCGCTATGAGAACCCCGATTTGGTGCTCGCTGATTATTTTGACTTCATTGGTGGGAACAGCACCGGCTCCATCACCGCCACCATGTTGTCCACCGGCATGTCAGTGCAGTCAGTTCGTGAGTGTTACGAACAGCTTGGCCCTATCGTCTTTCGACGTAAATCATTCTGGCAATCCTGGCGCAGCTTTTACGGCTCGGAAACCTTTGCCCAACTCTTGAAAGACACCTTTCAGGACTCACCCGGAACCCCCATGACACTAGGGTCGGAAAACCTTAAAACGTGGCTGATGCTGGTCATGAGAAACGGCACCACGGGCTCGACCTGGCCGATCACCAACCACCCGGAAGCCCGCTTCAATAAACGTAATCCTGAAAGCGACACTCCCACCAATCTTGACATACCGCTGTGGCAGTTAGTTCGCGCCAGTGCAGCCGCCCCTGCATTTTTCCCTACCGAGTTGGTCACTCTTCACTCTCTCGACGGCCAACAGCAGCAGTTCGAATTCATTGACGGGGCGATTTCACCTTACAATAATCCAGCGGTAGCCATGTATCTCGCCGCGACCTTGCCGGCCTACAACATGAACCTGCCGACTGGAACCGACGAACTCTTCATCTGCTCAATCGGAACCGGCAGACTACCAATTCGATACGCACCTGGCGAGCTAGGTAAGATCAACGTGCTGGGGGGTGGCCTACGCGCCCTGAAAGGATTGATGGACTCCGTCCTGGTAGAACAAGACAAACTTTGCCGGGTGTTAGGCAAGACGATTTACGGTGCCGAGATCGATATGGAGCTCGGATCTCTGGATGAAGGAGGGTTGGAGAAATTCCTCTACTGTCGCTATCAGCACATGTTCACCGATGAGGAACAAGAAAACTGCCGCAAGGAAACCGGCAGCAGTCACCCCTTTGAACTGGATGATCCGCACAGTGCTCCTAAGCTACTAGAGATCGGCAGAAAATATGCGAAAACCAACATCCTACCCGAGCATTTCCCGTGATAGAGCTTTCTGAATTAGAAGCCTTCCTATTTCTTTTCCCAATTCGATTCAATGTTCTCTGCGATCACCGTCGCCGTCGCCACCAGCAGAGTAACCGCTTCTTCATCAAAACCCCATTGCACATCTTCCCGGGGCGCACTGTGGAAATCGCTGGAGAGCTGAACAACACTCAAGACTCCGCATAATTTACCGAAGAGATAGAAAGGAACGCTTATCTGGTGTTGCGTTTTCTGCTCGTGTTCATTGTCAATCAGGGGTGAGCTGTCCACATAGCGATTAATCCCTTCGTGATGAACCGGGACCTCTTCTTGATAGGCTTTGGATACAAAACCTGAATCAAGCGACTGACTGAAATGTCGCTCAAGTTCTTCCGTATTATAACAAATGACCAGCTTGTCATTTTCATCATTGATGATCCACATGCTAGCCTCATGAGCCCCCATTTCGGAAACCACATGTTTGAGTAAACCAGGAACCGCTTCAGGCAACCACTGCATAAAACCATACAGGTTCGGAGTTTTAGCAAACTGCGTGACCGACGCATAGATGTCATCCTGACGACTCATAGAATTAACATTAGCAACGAATACGCAATCTGGACAACGAAAATGATGTCAAAAAGGTCACTATTCGAATGTGATCAGGTCTCACGTAAAATAAAAACCCGGCTATAACCGTAGTTTTTTGGCAGCGGCCTGTAACCCACATAGTCCAAAGAGAACTCCTCGACTTGTTCGACTGCCGCCAGCGCAGCGAAATATTCACTGACATATATCTGTCCCTCCTGAACAATCGGTTCGATGCGAGCCGCACGGTTGGTGTGTTGACCCGAATAGTTTAAAGCACCGGTAACCGGATCAACAAGTTCGAACACCGGTCCCGCGTTGAGAGCAATTCTGAATCGCATTTGACGTCCGGTGCTTTGAGGAATCCATTTCTGTTCCTCAATTGATCGATGAAATTCCAGAGCAAAAAGTCCAGCCTCACGAACACTCTCAAATACAAAATAAAACGCGTCGCCCCAGCTGTTGGATGTCAGGGGAGCAAAATCAATCTTAGCTATGGTATCCGCGATGTTCTGTAAGAAATAATCGTAATAGTGAGGCAAGTCATAGTCCTCCAATTTACTGAACCCCACAATGTCGGCGAAAAGAATGGCTTTTGTTTGCTGCAGACTCCCATCCTGCAAGGTCGTTTGAGCAATTTTGTCAGTGCCCAGGGAACTGCTCACATTTCCACCTTTTGGATCAATGGCGGCATCAAGTGATAAGCCAACACTTTGCCAAAGAGCGACGCAATCGGCCGTTCCCCCAACAACAGGCGTGCGAAGGCCGTCCCATACCGCCATGGTGTGCAAGGGCGCTTCCAAAAACTGAGCCTCAAGCCGGGCAAGACCTAATACGATGCGATTGACAAAATCATACACGGCGGGCCCTTGGATCTCCTCCCGATACGCACCATAAGAAGCCACCACGACACTAGATGCTCGATTGATGACTCGCTCAAAACGCTGTAACCAAATTTTATCGGAACATTCCTCAAGGTAACTCCTGAAATTTTTTAAATCAAAAGGCAGAACAAGCCTGAGTTCGCTCCCGCTATCGATCACTGCTTCGCAGAAAATCAGATCAGCTCCAGGTGCAGCGGATGCATAAGCTATCAGAGGTTTCCACTCTGCAATTTTTTCAGAAACCTCTTTGGCCACCGAAGGCACTGAAGACTCCGGAAAGCGTGGGGATTCACGGTCAGGATCATCAATACGGTGACCCGAGAAGACCACGATCCTCGGCATTGGAAAGGCAGAATCCAGTAATGTCGAATCAACATTCTGCGCTGCAAGAATCTGACGAACTTGACTTCGCATGGACTGCAAACTGGAAAAATCATCGCCAACACTTTCCACTGCAATGCGGTATTGCTCAGTCGCCAGATCAAAATTCCCCTGTAACAACTCGGCTTCCCCCAAAGTTGCGTTCAACCAATAATTGCTTTTTTGCGCGAGTTGGGCTCGGCATAACTCCGCAACCCGCGCAGCAATAGAGACTGCCTCACTTTCCTTGCCGAGAAGAAATGCAACCGTGGCAGTATTGATCAAGGGATAATAATCATCAGGAACCAACTCTGCTGCCTGGGAATAAAAAGAAAACGCAGACTCCAAATTCGCCTTTTTTTCTGTAGCCTCTTTTGCTTTATACGCCTGGTCTTTTTGTAAACGGCCAAGCAAACAGAAAATCTCTGGATCCTGGTGCCCGCTTTCGAGCAGTTCATCCAATAGCAGCCGGGCGCTCTTGATAGCCCCGGTTCGGGCAAGGGAAAGCGCTGCCGTTTGAGATAGCTCGACAAAGGCCTCCTCGCTACAATCTTCACATTCCCTGCCCTCGGAAGAAATTTCAAAAACCCAGAAGGGCTGGCTTCGATGTTTCAATCTACGAGCAAGAGCCGTGTACAAATCTACATGGCTACGCCAGATCAACGGGGAACGTGATTCCCAAATTTCCCGTAATTCGTGAATGCTTGTCGATGAAGACTGAATAATTCCAATCAACTCGTCGCCGTCATTTTTCCCCTTTGTCATAGGATGTTCTGATAACCAAAAATAGCTAAAGGCCAGTTCAATTTCAACTCGATTTGATTGGCATTCAACACAATGATCGGTGAAAGCTCAATAATAATCTCAGCTCTGATCCCACCTGAGCCGCTACATTCTAACCCTGAGCAAACGAGCCCTAAATGCTGACTTCACTTTCCGCTCCTCCCCCCCTGCCCCGTTTTTTCCAGCGCCCGTCGTTGTTTCGGACTCAGCCAGGTCAACGCTCTGGGCCTGTCCGATGTAGCGTAAGCATTAATTTTGGTGAGCTGCATCTCAGTCAAACCCGGCAATGAACGAATAGCTCTCCAGGCAGTAAGTTGTTTGCTCTGATCAGACGCCTTGGCTCGGCGATAGCTATCGTCGAGTTTTCCAATTGAAAAATTCTTCACCCCCTTGATATCATTTGCTCCAGCATAAACCTTGTTCGCACAACCTGCGGCATAGGCCTTTTGCGCCAAAGCCTGGAGAGTGATCTTACTCTTGTCATACACTACCCGGGTGACTTCGCGTCCCTCCATCCAACCAGCTTCAGTGGACACAACCCCTTCAATTTTACCAATCTCCATTTCGCCAGTCCAGAAGCAGTGCATGGCGAAGGCGCTCACAGCGTGGTTCTTGACATTACTTTCGATCGCAAGAATTTTGAGATATTTGGGAACAGCTTGCTTCGCCGTTTTTAATGCCTCAATCATGCGGGCGGCTATGCCATCAAGGGTCCAAATCCGGTCTTTGCGTAAAATGACATCCTTCCCCTCGGCATTCAGAAACCGAACCACCTGATAATTCCACGCAGGCTCCTTAAAACGCTTGAGCAATTGTTTATCCATCCCACTGCTACGATTATTATAGACCAGCATAGGTATAAAATTTTCCTCAATCGCTTCGACCAAGAGCGGATTTGAAAGTACCGTTCTACCAAATTTTTGACATCCGGCACATCCCGGGATTTCCTGAAAAAGCACAAAAACCGGCTTACCGGTTTCGGCACTTTTATTCAGCGCCGCTTCGAGGTCGCGTCCCCATTCCACTAATCCGACTTCAACAGGGTTCGCTAAAATCTCTCCGCACGCGACTACCAAGGTTATCGCAAAAAATAATATTAA
>JAADHD010000379.1:0-5458 GCA_013152075.1 Verrucomicrobiota bacterium
CGGACCACAATCACGTTGACGCACGCTTCCCGGTGCAATGGGTGATCCGTCCTCATTCGGAAAAGTATCATGACTTCCGCGGTTACGGCGGACGTGTGGCTGGCGGTGTATTCAAACCCGGCGACGACATCGTCGTGCAACCTTCAGGCTTCACTTCGAAGATCAAAAGCATCGAATCCATGGACGGGCCTCTTGAAAAAGCCTACGCCCCGCTTTCCACCACCATCACGCTGGAAGACGAAATCGACATCAGTCGAGGAGATATGATCTGCAAAGTCAATAACCCGCCCCACAAAGGACAGGAAATTGAAGCGATGATCTGTTGGTTTTCTGAAGCGAGAAGCCTGACCGCAAATAACAAACTCGCGTTGCGCCATACCACGAAAGAAGTCAAAGCAGTGGTGAAAGAAGTTCGATACAAGATAAACATCAACACGCTACACAAGATCGAAGATGATCTCGAATTCAAGCTTAACGACATTGGTCGCATCTGCCTGCGAACTTCCGCACCACTTTTTTACGACAGCTACAAAAAGAACCGCGTGACAGGAAGCTTCATTCTTATAGATGAGCAAAGCAACGAAACCGTAGCGGCAGGGATGATTCTTTGATCCTCCCGGCATTTCCTGCTCGCATAAGAGCACAAAAAAAAGCGGCCTCCTTCCGGAGACCGCTTTTTCATTTAATTCGTTGAAGAGTCAATTACTTAGCTTCTTCTTTTTTAGGAGCTTCTTCCTTTTTAGCTTCCTCTTTCTTAGCGGGAGCTTCTTCCTTTTTAGCTTCCTCTTTCTTAGCAGGAGCTACTTCCTTTTTAGCTTCTTCTTTCTTAGCGTCTTTGTGCTCACCTTCCTTGTGATCTTTGTGCTCGCCATCTTTATGCTCAGCGTGCTCGTCTTTTTTGTCAGCATCACCTTCTGCTTTAGGTTTGCAGCTGACGCCAACAAATGCGATTCCGAAAGCTGCAGTCATAGCCAGCACTGTTTTGAGAGATTTGAGTTTCATCGTTCTGTTATCTTGTTTGTGTTATTTGCGCCAGATTGGCTGTTGTCGTGATCTAAACCGTTTTTAGGTGTTCTGCAAAGGCTGAATTTAGCTTTTTCACTCCCCCAAAGGACACTCCAAAGTTTCCATTATCAGCCAGGCGGAACCTATGCTATGATCACGGCCCGCCATTATTAGCAGTGTCGGAACAGAAATCCAGTAAAAAATCACAACATAATGAGTCAGTCAGACAAGAGCTTATACGAGAAAGTATGGGATGCCCATGCCGTGAAAACCCTTTCAAATGGGCAAACCCAGCTCCTTATCGGCACTCATTTGATTCACGAAGTGACCAGCCCACAGGCATTCGGCATGCTACGCGACCTGAATTTGACGGTAAAATACCCAGAACGCACTTTTGCTACAGTTGACCACATCGTGCCGACTGATTCCCAGGAAATGCCATTCGCCGACCCTCTCGCGGATGCGATGATCAAGGAGCTCGCCAATAATGCCAAGGAATTTGGCATCACCTATTTTGACCTGCCCAGCGGCAAACAGGGCGTTGTTCATGTCGTAGGGCCGGAAGAAGGCATCACCCAACCAGGCACCACGATTGCTTGCGGAGATTCCCACACCGCTACTCATGGAGCCTTCGGAGCGATCGCTTTTGGTATCGGCACCACTCAAGTGCGTGATGTGCTCGCGACACAAACGATTGCAATGGAGAAGTTAAAAGTGCGCCGTATCAATGTGGACGGTGAGCTACAGGCCGGCGTGTATGCCAAGGATGTCATCCTGCACATCATCAAGCTGCTCGGAGCCAAAGGCGGCATTGGTTACGCTTACGAATACGGCGGTTCGCTTTTGGATTCTTTTTCAATCGAAGAACGCATGACCGTCTGCAATATGTCCATCGAGGGCGGCGCCCGTTGTGGATACGTCAACCCGGATGAAATGACTTTCGAATACCTGAAAGGTCGCCCCTACTGCCCGGAAGGTGAAGCCTGGGATACGGCTGTCGAACGCTGGAAATCCTTCGCCTCCGACGCGGACTGCAACTACGACGACGTGATCGACATCCGCGCAGAAGACATCGCACCATCAGTGACCTGGGGCATCAGCCCGGATCAAGGCGTGTTCATCGATGAATCAGTGCCGGACCCGGCGCAAGCACAAAGTGATGCGGAAAAAGCATCGATCACTGACGCCTTGGAATACATGCAACTTGAAGCGGGAACTCCGGTTAAAGGGATTCCGGTCGATGTGGCATTCATCGGCTCTTGCACCAATGGACGCTTGAGTGATTTCCAGGAAGCGGCTCGTTTTCTCAAGGGGCATCACGTGGCCGAAGGCGTGAAAGCCATCGCCGTGCCGGGCTCGCAAATCGTCGCCAAACAGTGCGAGGACGAGGGCCTCGATGTTATCTTTGAAGAAGCGGGCTTTCAGTGGCGCAAAGCAGGTTGCTCCATGTGCCTGGCGATGAACCCTGATAAACTGGAAGGCGACCAGTTATGCGCCAGCAGTTCAAATCGGAACTTCAAAGGAAGGCAGGGCAGCCCAACTGGTCGAACCGTGCTGATGTCACCGGTGATGGTCGCGGCAGCTGCGGTAGCAGGCGAAATCGCTGACGCACGTGAAGTTTTTCAAATAACCGCCAACTAACAGAAAGCCCAGCAACCACTAAAACCTTTTACTAAAACAACAATGGCTCTCGATAAAATTACTCAAGTGACCGGTCGCGGCGTTTACGTGCCGGGTTCGGACATCGATACCGACCGCATCATTCCCGCACGTTTCATGAAATGCGTGACCTTTGACGGTCTCGGCGAATATCTCTTCTACGATGTGCGCTACCATGAAGATGGATCCAAAAAGGATCACCCTCTTGATGATGCACGGTTTTCAGGAGCGAGCATTCTGTTGAGCGGAGAAAATTTCGGCTGTGGTAGTTCACGGGAACATGCACCTCAAGCGCTCAATCGATTTGGCATTCACGCTGTGATTGCAGAATCCTTCGCCGAAATATTTTTCGGCAATTGCACCACCCTCGGCATGCCCTGCGTGACGGCTTCATCAGATGACATCAAAACTTTGGCTACCGCCGTGGAGACCGATCCATCACTCGACATCACCATCGATATCGAGAATGGCCAGGTCACTTACGGTGACGGCAATTCAATCGCTATCACTATTCCCGCGACGGCCAGCGATGCTCTCATCAACGGACGCTGGGATCCCATCGCAGAGCTGCTGGAGGCAAGCGAGCAAGTCGCCGCAACAGTAACAGCTGCAGGCTATCAGTAAGACGGTAGCTTCACTCCGTTTTCCGGATTTACTGCAGCATTAGTCGCACTAGCTCCGGGTCCTGAAGATACCGGCTCGACACTCGATGCAGGGCCATCGCTCGTCGCCATCTGCGGCGCCAGTGCCGAAATCGGCATCCAGCCTTTCATGCCATTAGTCAAATATACATCACTGTAAGGCACTTCGTTTTTCAGCACTTTGACCAGAGTCCCCTTGGGCAAATAAAGAAAAGGCTGACTCTTGTCGGCTCGACGCCCCTTTAAGGCATTGTTGAGATAAAAAGGCGCACCCTCGGACATCACCACATAAATCGGAGCCGCTTCTATCTCTTTCACCTCCCTTGATTTCTTAGAAGGTCGTGAGGAAACATTCAGCGAAGCGCAGGATGACAAGGCAAATACCAAAAACAACAACGCCAGCCTCTTTGACGCAAGTTTGACGGTTTTTTTAAGATTTTCCATAATTACCAAACGTTGCCTCCCATCTTGTCCCGTCATGGCAGGCACCGCAATACAAACCTTGCGCTTTTGACGGGATGACGCCATGGTTCGCCGCTCAGGCATCCTTCTGTAAGGCCTGAATATGAAACTGTAAGCAAAATATTTTCATGATTCAAAACAAACGAGTGGCCGTCACCATGCCGAGCTATTACGCCGAAAAAACGCTCAAAAAAACGGTGGATGATATCCCTCGGGATATCGTGGACAACATTATTCTCAATGACGATTGTTCACAAGACCGAACCGTAGAGATCGGCAAGGAACTCGGTATCGAAGTTTACCAGAACGAAAAAAACCTTAACTACGGTGGCAACGTCAAACAGTGCCTGCAACGAGCACTGGACACCGGGGCCGACATCATCGTGCTCTTGCACCCGGACTACCAGTACACTCCCAAACTGATTCTGCCGATGGCTGCGATGCTGGCCCAGAGCCCCTACGATTTGTGTCTCGGCTCGCGCATCTCCGGTCGCGGTGCATTGAGCGGCGGCATGCCAGTGTGGAAATACCTCTCCAACTTCGCCATCACCACTTTCATGGACATCTGCCTCGGCCGCCGCCACACCGAATATCACACCGGTTACCGCGCCTACTCTCGACACCTGCTGGAGACCCTCGATTTTCACTCCCTAAGCAACGATTTCATTTTCGATAACGAACTACTGATTGCTGCTGTGGAAGCCGACTTGCAAACCTGCGAGATCACTTGTCCCACCGTGTATGAAGAAGACAGTAGCTCGATCAACTTTTCCCGCTCACTGCAGTATGGTATTCTCTGTTGTGTGATCTCCGCCAAAGCCTTCGGGCGCCGTTGGATAAAAAAATTAAGCTGAGAAGGGGAAATGGTAGCTGGGTAATGTTAAATGACAAATTCCATCCCCCATCGATTGCAGCAAATCATTGATTTTTACGAGCAACTGCCAGATGACGAAAAGCGGGAAGCTCTGATCAACGAAGCTGCCCTTAGCGAAGAATACGCACCGGCGGAAGGCGAAGTTTTCGATGTTGAAAGCATCCGCAAAGATACTGAGTGCTCGGATACTGTGGGGATTTTTGTCAACGCAAGTGAAGACAGTATCATTCAATTCAAAATCAGTCTGGGCGAAAAAGTTCAGACATTGACCCGGGCTTTGTCGGTGATCCTTTGCAAAGGACTAAAGGATTGCTCAGCTGATGAGATCACCAATCTACCCGAATCATTTGTTCCCCGCATCGTCGGCAGTGAACTCTATCGCCTGCGCAGCCGGACGATTTATTATATGTTGAGGAGATTGAAAGAAGCGGTAGAAAAACTAACCAATCAGTAACCATGCTCCGGCAGATCCGGACATTCGCCTATTAGGGCTCTAAACTTCCGCTTCAGTCGATGCCGACGCCTCGTCCTTCAGAGCCGCCAGCAAGGCATGCCAAGCAAGGGTCGCGCACTTGATCCTCGCAGGAAACTTCCGCACTCCGGCCAACGCAGCGAGATCCCCCATGGTCATCAAGTCAATCTCCGGTTCGTCCGGATCAGTCAACAGGCCCATCACCTCAGCGACTTTTTTTTCAACGTCCTCAATCGACATACCCTTCACCGCCGAGGTCATGATCGAAGCCGACGCTTTGGAAATCGCGCAGCCCTCTCCAGTAAAAGTCACCGCTTCGAGATCACCCTTACCTTCCTCCGCCTG
>JAADHD010000379.1:5529-10758 GCA_013152075.1 Verrucomicrobiota bacterium
TCATTGTGAGGATTCTTGTAGTGACTGAGAATAATGTCCTGGTATAGATCTGAAAGGTCGTCCATGGAATTTATAAGGAGTTAGCAGCTAGCATCTTCAAGCGAACATTTTTTGAACTTTACAAATCGCCTCGACTAAAACATCAGCTTCTTCCCTGGTATTGTAAAAAGCAAATGACGCCCTGGCGGTACCGGAAACTTTCAAGTGATCCATCAACGGTTGAGCACAATGATGGCCAGCACGAATCGCCACGCCCTCGGTATCAAGGATGGTGCCTATGTCATGCGGATGGATGCCGTCGAGAGTAAATGAAATCACACCTACTTTGTCAGGTGATGTTCCATGTATCTTCAGACCATCGACTGCGTTCATCGCCGCGGTCGCGTAATCGAGCAGTTCTTTTTCGTAAGCTTCGATCTCTTCGTGCCCGATCTCATTCAGGTAATCAACTGCCGCCCCCAAACCGATCGCCCCGCTGATATTCGGCGTACCTGCCTCAAATCTCTCAGGAATGCCGCGGAAAGTCGTGCCCGCAAAACTTACCTGTTCGATCATATCGCCGCCACCCTGATACGGCGGCATGGCATTTAATAATTCTTCTTTGCCCCACAACACCCCAACACCATCCGGCCCGAACATTTTGTGACTTGAGAAAGCATAGAAATCGCAGCCGATGTCCTGCACATCCACCCGCAGGTGAGGTACGGCCTGCGCCCCATCGACAAGAACCATCGCGCCTTTCTCCTTGGCCAATCGAGTCAACTCTTTCACCGGGTTCACCGTACCCAGCGCATTGGACACATGGGTGAATGCCACCACTTTGGTTCGTTCATTCAACTTCGCACTAAAATCATCGATATCGAGCTCACCCGTGTCAGTGATCCCCGCCACTCGAATCACCAAACCCCGTTTTTCTGCCAATATCTGCCATGGCACTATATTGGCGTGATGCTCCATCAGAGTCAGCAAAATCTCATCGCCCTCTTCCAGATCTTGTCCGTAACTGTTGGTCACCAGATTGATCGCCTCCGTCGTGCCGCGAACAAACAACACCTCGCAGGTTTTTGGTGCATTTATCATCTTCGCCAGCCGCTCCCTCGCCCGATCATATTGATCCGTGGCATCCATGCTCAGGTAGTGCACCCCACGATGGATATTCGAGTTCTCATGCTCAAAAAACCGCGAAATTTTATCAATCACCATTCGCGGCTTTTGAGTCGTAGCCCCGTTGTCGAGGTACACCAGTGGCTTCCCGCTCACCTCGCGGGACAAAATTGGAAAATCAGATCTTACAGTAGCAACAGTCATAGCAGACAGGTCATCGGAACCTGCCTACCTTTAGCACGGATCCCTCCATCGTGCCGCCGAAAACTGGCTGGAATTACCAGCTTCCGCTCACCATCGCCACCGGCGGCCCGTCCACCACTGGCTGCAATGTGCCCCTACTATCTTTCGGCCAATCCGCTCCCTGTTTGATCCATCGATAAACTGCGCAAGAATTGCTCTCATACTTCGAACTGCAATTTTTTCTCCATCAATCGATGCGCTATGCCTGCATCCAAAAACTCTTCTCCCTCCACCATGATATAACCAATTTTTTCATAAAACGGAATCTGGCTGGACTGAGCGTGCAACTCCAGCTTCGACATTCCCTTTCGAACAGCCTCGCCTTCCAGTTTCCTCATCAATGCTGCACCGACCCCGCAACGTCTCCATGATCTCAATACTGCAACCCGACCGATCCTTCCCTCCGGCAACAAGCGCGCCGTACCGATCACCTTGCCCACAACATCTTCTGCCAGCACATGCTCACATTCTCCATCCAAACCATCTATCTCCAATTCCTCAGGCACCTTTTGCTCTATAACAAACACCTCATGCCTAACTGCCAGTAGGTCCAGTTGCGCTTCACTCCAGCTGACCACTCTGATAAAAAACCTTTTCATTGATAGCTGACTTATAATATAAACAGACTTCCAAGGGACATTAATTTCAAAAACTAATATTCTCCCAATGAAATCTGAAAAAGAACCATATGCTGAACTCATCCGCCAAACCAGGCAGTTGAGTCAAGCTTCACGAAAAGATCTGGCTAATGCGGTTGGATTCGCTCGCTCAACGGTCGGTCGGCAAGTAGACCAACTGGTCCAGGAGGGCTACCTGGTTGAATTGGGCCCTGAAGCCATGTCCTCCGCCGGGCGTCCGCGAATCCTGCTTGAACTCAATCCTGAAGCCGGCTGCTTTTTCGGCATCGATTTTGAAGCTCGGTCCTTGTTTGGCATTGCCGTTGATTTCGCCCAGAATACCATCGCCCGCCATACCATCACTCACCGGCAAGCACCCTCGGCAGATCAACTTATCCACTCCATTAAAATGTTGCTGCAACACCTGCAGGACGAAGTCGGTAATCTCCCCCCACTCTCGATCGGCCTCGGAGTACCCGGACAAGTCGATTCAGACAAAGGCCTAGCGCTTCATTACGAACATATTTCAGACTGGAACAACATTCCCCTGTCGGATGAAATTAATTCCAGTTTCAAAGTCCCCGTTTATCTAGAGAACAACACACGAACTATGGTTCTGGCAGAACGCTGGTTCGGATCGGCCGCAGGATGCAACGATCTAATCTGCCTGAACGCACGCACCGGACTTTCCGTCGCCGTCATTTCAGGCGGGCATTTACTGCGCGGGTCTCACAATCTGGCGGGAGAAATTCGCGGTTGGCGCGCACCTAGATGTGGAGACACTAAAACTCTGAAAACTCTTGAAGAAGTCGGCGCGCTATCAGCCATACTCGAACCCTATGCGGGTGAGGGCAACGATCTGACTGCCGCATGGGATCGATTTCAAGACCAACTCAAGTTTAATGATCCCGAAGCCAACAAAAAGCTAGCCGACATCGCCTGCGTTCATGGCGAAACAACCGCCGCCCTGATCCAACTTCTCAATCCGGAAAAAATCATCCTCACCGGCCCTTTGAGCGAGATCGGCGATAACTATCTGGAAATGGTGAAAGCGACATCTAAATCAGCTCTCGAAGGTCTCCATTGTTCCATGCCGTCGATTCAGCTCTCTACTTTGGGGCTGTATTCCGGAGCGGTTGGAGCGGCTGCTCTCGCCCTCCAGCAATGGACCCCGGATATCGAGGCATAGCCACCAAAACTGACGCCATCACGCCATTTTAATTAATTTCATTTGAAACCAATTCAAATGGCTTTACTTTGTTATGTTATTACAATAAATAACCCATAGTAAACAACATGACCAAACCCCCTTCCCCTGAATCCCCCACCAGTCGTCGGCACTTTTTAAAAAGCTCCGCCGCCGCCAGCACGCTGGCCCTCCTTCCTCAGGCCGTGCATGCCGCCGCGAATGATACGATCAAACTCGGCATAGTCGGCTGCGGTGGACGCGGAACCGGAGCCGCCGCTCAAGCCATGACTGCCGACGATGGAGTCAAACTGGTAGCCGTCTGCGATCTGGACCACGACACGGCCCGCCAAAAAGTCGAGCTACTGAAAAAGCGCAAGCCCGATCAAGTCGCTGTTCCAACGGAACAGATTTTTTCCGGCTTTGAAGATTACAAAAATGTCATCTCCACCTGTGACGTAGTCATCCTCGCCACCTCTCCCGGTTTCCGTCCGCAGCATTTTGAGGAAGCGGTGAGACAAGGCAAACACGTTTTCATGGAAAAACCGGTGGCAACCGATGTGCATGGAATCAATCGCGTGCTTGAAGCCGCAAAGATCGCCAAAAATAAAAATCTCAAGGTTGGAGTGGGGCTTCAGCGCCGCCATCAGCCCACTTACCAGGACTATATCAAGCGCATCCAGGACGGCGCTCTGGGAGACATCGTTTACATGCGTGCCTTCTGGGATGGCTCCGCCCGTGCGGGCAAAGAAAAACTAGCCGATGAAACTGAGTTGCAATATCAAATTCGCAACTGGTATTATTTCACCTGGTTATCAGGTGACCACAATGTTGAGCAACATGTTCACAATCTCGATGTGTGCAATTGGGCAAAAGGGAATGTACACCCGATTAGTGCCCAGGGTATGGGCGGTCGTCAGGTGCGTAATAAAAAAATCAATGGGCAGATTTTTGACCATCATTTCATCGAATACGAATACGCAGACGGGAGCCGAATGTATTCCCAGTCTCGACAAATCCCCAAATGCTGGCGCTCGGTCAGTGAATCGATCACTGGAACCAAAGGTGAAGCCCATTTCGAACGCGGACGTTTTTCCATCACCGGCCCGAACGCCACGGCCAAAAGATTACGCAAAGGGGAGGACGGACATCAGCTCGAGCATTACCCTCTATTTGAAGCCATCCGAAAAAACCTTCCCTACAATGAAGCCGAACGCGGAGCCAACGCCACGATGACCGCTATTCTCGGACGCATGTCCAACTATTCAGGTCAAGCCGTCACCTGGGATGACGCAATAGCTTCCGACATGACCCTGGTTCCAGACGATCTCACAAGCTTCAATTCCCCCGCCCCCGTACAACCCGATGCCGACGGCTGGTATCCGGTAGCTGTGCCAGGTGTCAATAAACCCTACGAAGTTTGGTATTAAAAAAAACTCGACCTCAAGCCGACGAAACCTACATTCTTAATTCCTAATTACCTCCGGCTGTCTCAGCTACGCCTCGGCTCCTAATTCTTAATTCTTAATTCCTAATTCCTAATTCTTAATTCTTAATTCTTAATTCCCCTATGAGCGATCTCGACAACAAACCCTGGTATGATGGAATCACCCGCTATCAATGGCTCGTCTTAACCGTCGCCTGCTTGGGCTGGATCTTTGATGTGTTTGAAGGGCAAGTCTTTGTGGCATCAATGCAGGACGCTATGCCCGATTTGCTGGGAACCTCGCCGGATGACCCGAGGGTCAGCGGCTGGAACAACTGGGCCTTTGGCTCCTTCATGCTCGGCGGTGCGGTAGGCGGCATCTTTTTCGGCATGATGAGTGACCGCGTTGGGCGCACCAAAACCATGATGATCACCATCCTGTTTTACTCGGCTTTCACCTGCGTCACCGCCTTTGCCCAACAGCCATGGCACATGGTTGTGTTACGCTTTTTTGTCGCCATGGGAGTCGGTGGAGAATGGGCCGTGGCCAGCGCCATGGTTGCAGAAGTCATGCCCAAACGTGCGCGCGCGATCACCAGCTCCATCTTCCATGCCTCCAGTGTTTTCGGAACCCTACTGGCGGTTGCCGCCAT
>JAADHD010000209.1 GCA_013152075.1 Verrucomicrobiota bacterium
CTGTGGTGAGATCCTCTCTGGAGCATATCAAAATGGATTCTGTTCAAGTTTGGTATCTTACACCTCTTCATTTGCTGCTGCCGGAAAAGTTTAAGCTCACCAGTCACTGGGTATTAGCTACCGACAACGATGAGTTTCTAAAGCGGCCGGAGATTCTTAAAGCTACGACCCCTTGGGATAACGATGTTGAATTAATCCAATGGACGGACAATTTCAGTAGTCTGTTTCAAGTGCTGAGACCGAAAAAGCGAAGCGAAGTAAGAGCGGCTGCAAAAATAAAATAGTCCAAGCCCTTAGCACTGGATCCTTGGAGCCCTGGATCGAAAAATATCCAGAGCCGGCATCTCTGGGCGGCTATAGAGTCGGCACTTTGTGCCTGACGGCTATGCGCCACTGTGAGATTTATTGGATTTGAGAGCAAACTCTCTTCGGTTATTCCGACAAATTAATTACTCAAATGGTATTATTCTTTTCTGATGGTGACAAAAATGATAGTGATACTATTAATTTCGTCATCAGACGTATGGAATAGACGTGAAATAGTTTATGAGAAGAATGATCGTTTACCCGAATGTCCCAACTTATCGTTATTCCAATACAATCGGGAGGAGCGTGATTGAGATTGTTCGAAGCGTGAAAATCAGGAGAGGAAGCCTGTCCTGGGGATCATGAGGCTGATCATACTCACCGTTTTTCTAAGCTCTTTCCTGCTGTTTCAGGTGCAGCCATTGATAGGTAAATACATTTTGCCGTGGTTTGGGGGTATTCCTGCGGTTTGGACAGCTTGCATGCTTTTTTTCCAGGCGACCTTGCTTGCCGGGTACGCATACGCTCATTTTATTGTCAATCGTTTCAATATCAGCAAGCAGGTATTCATTCATGCTTTTGCTCTCATTGTCACATTTATATGGCTACCGATGGCTCCTCCTGACTGGGTGAAACCGGATGATGCATCCTGGCCGGTAATGCGCGTATTGTTGGTGCTACTGGTCAGTGTAGGCGGTCCGTTTTTGTTGGTATCTGCGACGGCCCCTCTACTGCAGAGTTGGTTCAGTCAGGCCTTCCCCGGCCGCTCACCCTACCGGCTTTACGCGCTGTCTAATACCGGCTCATTGCTTGGATTGTTTGCTTATCCTTTTGTCATAGAGCGTCTATTGACTCTTTCCGCCCAAACTTGGGTCTGGTCGGCGGCGTATCTTTTATTTGCATTTATTTGCATTTCCACGGGATGGAGAGTCTGGCGACGAGTTGAAAGCGCAAATGGTGAGTCAGGTGAGGTTTCCGGCGCGGGGAAACAAAATAGTGATGAGGGCCCGGCCAGTTCTGCTGGCAGCAAAGTGTTGGTGGTGGATGTTTTTTTCTGGTTGGCTTTGAGCGCTTGTGGATCGGTGATGCTTCTGGCGACAACCAATCAACTATGTCAAAATGTGGCCTCGGTTCCTTTTCTATGGGTGGTGCCTCTGGGTTTGTATCTGGTGACTTTCATACTTTGTTTTGAGGGAGATGGTTGGTATCGCAGGGGACTGTTCGGGATGCTGTGGCCTGCGGCCCTGGCGGCGGCTATCTGGCTTGATCTTGGGGCTTTTGTTTCGGTGAGCCTTCAGGCTCAAATTGCGATGTACTGTTTTGTACTATTTGTTTGCTGCATGGTGTGTCACGGAGAGCTTGCCCGCTTACGCCCCAATCCTGATCGGCTGACACTGTTCTTTTTCGTGATGTCAGTCGGGGGGCTGCTGGGTGGGATTTTTGTGACATTGATAGCTCCCCTGGTTTTCAATTTGTTCTATGAGTTTTACATAGGGCTCATCGGGAGCGGTGTGGCGTTAATTGCGGTGTTGAGAAGAGGGCATTGGCAAACTCTGAATGGAGTAGCGCTGAAACGCAGCATTGCGGGCACGGTCTTGACTGCGTTTGCCATGATTGCGTTGGTGTTTGGGGCATCGTGGATAAAAACTCAAATGATATCTCAGGCAGAGGAGGTTATCGCGGTGCATCGCGATTTTTATGGGATTGTGAAAGTTGTGAGGCAAGAGGGCTTTGAAGCGGGAGACACTCTACTTGCATTCACGAATGGCAATACGACTCACGGTTTTCAATTTGAGAGCGAGGAAAAGAGAACTGAGCCGGTTTGTTATTATGAGCGATCTTCTGGGGTGGGTAAGGCTATTGAATATCATCCCAGACAGCGAAAAGGGGAGGCACTGCGAGTTGGTTTGATTGGGCTTGGAGTCGGGACTTTAGCAGCTTACGCTAAGGAGGGTGATGAATACGAATTCTACGAAATCAACCCGGAAGTCGAGAGGATAGCCCGTGAGCATTTTACTTATTTGAAAGATGCTGAGCAGCGAGGAGCAAAAATCACAGTGAACCTGGGTGATGCTCGTTTGGCGCTGGAGCGGCGGCTGGAATTGGGTGAGCCGGATCGCTATGATGTCCTAGTCGTTGATGCATTCAATAGTGACACGGTGCCGGTGCATCTTTTGACGGAGGAGGCTTTTGTGCTGTATCAGAGATATCTGAAAGCGGACGGCATCCTGGCGATTCATATTTCCAACCGTTATCTTGATCTGGTGCCTGTAGTGAGATCCTCCCTAGCCGGTATAAAAATTGATGCTGTTCAAATTTTACACGTATCGACAGATTTAGATATCCTTCCAAAGGACACTCCCATAGAAAGTCATTGGATTCTGGCTACCGGTGATCGTAAATTTCTAACTCAAGCAGAAATTGTAAGAGCTCACTCGCCATGGGATGATAGTAAGGAAACGATTCGCTGGACAGATCAGTACAGCAGTTTGTTTCGTGCCTTGAGAGTGACTCAATAATCGGGCGTTCTGCAAGCACGGCAAGCAGGTTGGCTAACCGTCATATTCGCCTTCTGCGGCATCCTCGAAGCGCATCATTTCTTTGCGGAAAGTCAGGGGAATCTCACCGGTGGGGCCGTTACGTTGTTTGGCAACGTGAAGAACTGCGCGTCCGGCGGAGCTTTGTCTTTCGTCTTCATCTTCCGCGTAGTATTCTTCTCGAACCAGTAGGCCAACAAAGTCAGCATCCTGCTCGATAGCTCCAGACTCACGCAAGTCACTGAGTTTGGGTTTGCCGCCACCACGGGCATCGGGTGCCCGGTTGAGCTGAGCGAGTACGATGATGGGGATGTCGAGTTCCTTGGCGAGAGCTTTGATTCCCGATGAAATTTCCGCGATTTCAACCTGGCGGCTTTCCTGACGACCTGCGCCAGGGGATTTGCATAACTGAAGATAATCGATGGCGATAATTTTTATGCCGTGCTCGTCGTGCAGGCGGCGGGCTTTGGCGCGCAATTCCATGATCGTCAAAGCCGGAGTGTCATCAATGTAAAGAGGGGCTTCGCCGATACCATTGGCAACTCCCATCAATTGGCGCAACTCGGGTTTGGTGAGGAATCCGCTACGTAATTTCTGCATGTCAATTCGTGCACGGGAGCAAAGCAGTCGCTGGACGATTTGCTCGGCGCTCATTTCCAGGCTGAAAAAGGCCGCCGGTTGGGGGTCTTTTGCTTCCATGGTGATATTCTCGAGAATATTCATCACCAGAGAAGTTTTTCCCATACTGGGTCGGGCGGCGATGACCATCATTTCGCTGCGTTGCAGGCCGTTAGTGATTTTATCAAGGTCGCGCAGTCCACTGGAAATGCCTGTGAGTCCATTGCTGCCGTTGTTGTGCATGTCGGCGATGGATTCGATCACATTCAGGACATGGGCGCGGATGGTGCGGTTGCCTTTTTCCTTGTTGGCCGCGTCACGAATGGCGAGCACGTTTTTTTCAATCGTATCGAGCAGTTCAGTCACTGTGGCACCCGCCTTGTCATCGTCTTTTCTGCTGCCCGTGGTTCCGTAGGCATCCTGAACACAGTTGGTGCAGGTCTCGATGATTTTGCGCAGGATGAATTTGTCTTTGAGAATGCTGGAGTAGTGATCGAAAAAAGAGGTGGTCGGGACTTCATCTAACAAGGCGGCGACGTCTGCGCGTCCACCGACTTCTTCGAGTAACTTTTTCCGCTCGAGTTCCTCTGTCAGGGTGATCAAATCAACCTTGCCAAATTCGTCGAACAGGGAAGAGAGCGTCTCGTAGATTTTTCGATGAGCGGGGATGTAGAAAAATTCCGGGTTCAGGATTTCCTGGGCGTCACTGATTTTCTCACGCTGCGATTTCAGCATACAGCTGAGAACCGCTTTCTCAGCGGTTTCGCTGACGGGAAGTGAGTTGTAAACGTCATCCGGCCCACGGGCTGGTGGTGATTTCGGAAAGGCCCGCAAGGAGTCAGCTTGTTTGCTCGACGGTGCGTTCTGATAGTCTGAGGTCTGTGCGGTTTCTGTCGCCATGAGAGTGTAAAAAATAGGGATGATGTCGGATTCAAATATAATCCGGACACAAAAAAGCGGATGCTTTAGTAAAGCATCCGCTGATCAAAGATGGAAATGAAAAAGTGCGATTTTAGGAGCGCTTTTCTCTATTATCTTCCGTGCTTGCCACTTTCGGCGCTGGAGTCACAACTTTCACTGAGATCGACAGGTCTATATCGGTATGGATTTTCACTGGAATCTCGTAGGAGCCCGTTGCTTTGATCGGTTTGTCGAGTTTGATGGCGTGTCGATCCAGGTCGATTTTAGTTTTGGTAAGAATGATCGCAGCAATGTCGCTGGTGGTGATGGAACCAAAAGCCTTGCCGTGTTCGCCGATCTCCAGCTCAAGGGTGATACGTGCTTTGCGCAACTTGGTGGCCTGCTTTTCCGCGGTTTGAAGCTCATCGGCTTCACGTAAGGCGCGGGATCTGGTCAGAGCCTCTACGTGGCGAAGATTCGCGGTGGTCGCTTCGTAGGCTTTGCCTTGTGGAACGAGGAAATTGCGTGCGTAACCGCGACGAACCGATACGACGTCGGCTTCAGCGCCGAGACCGTCGACTTTCTCTTTTAAAATAACGTTTGTAGTTGCCATGATAGATCAGGATCTAGTTGAGAATCAGAAAGCAGGACTATGTGCCAGAGTGTTGATTTGTCAAGTGCTAGAGCCTGAAAATATGATCGATTCGTCTTTGAGATGACTATATTTGCCTATATAAAGCCTGCATGTCCGAAGTTTTATCTACTTTTCAACTACAGGCGGGTGATCGCGCTCCCGATTTCACCCTTGCGGATGGCGCGGGTTTGTCGCATTCACTGGCGGAACTCACTAATGGAAAGACGGCGACGGTGATTATTTTTGCCTGCAATCACTGCCCATTTGTCATCCATCTAGCGGAAGCGGTGGCTAAATTTGCAGGTGATTATGCGGCCCGAGGGGTTCAGGTTATTGCGATCAACAGTAATGACGTGGCCAATTACCCCGCTGACTCACCGGAAAAAATGGTAGTGTTCGCCGATCAGTATGGGTGGGATTTCCCCTATCTGTATGACGAATCGCAGGAGGTGGCGCAGGCT
>JAADHD010000347.1 GCA_013152075.1 Verrucomicrobiota bacterium
CCTAAAATTGGAGCGGGATTTGAGCAACAGCGGAGTGGCAGTATTGATGGTCACGGACAGTGGCAGGGTGAGCCTGAAAGATGTGGTGCCGAATGTGGGCAAAAAGTGACAAGCCTGAATAAGGGGGCGTGGCAATAAAACGAGTTGGAGCTTGAAAATATGTGACCTGTGCTATGGGATTGGTTTCGGTAAAGATCAAACCTCTCTTCTCCATGAAATCCATTCAGCTGCCTTTTGTTGTATCGCTATTTTTTTTGTTAGCCGTGTCAAAAGGCTTCGCGGATTCGCGGCCGAACATTATATTAATTCTCAGTGATGATCACAACTACCGGACACTAGGGGTCTCGGGCAATAAAGCGATTCGAACGCCGAATCTGGACCGCCTGGCTGGCGAGGGGGTATATTTTAATCGTAATTTTACGCCGAACCCGATTTGTGTGCCGGCCCGGGCCTGCATCTATACCGGTCAGGATAGTTGGACGAATGGCGCGATTGTCAACGGTCAGAGAATTAACAACGCATCTCCGGTGTTCGCCAGCTTGTTGGCGGTGAGCGGTTACGAAACTTACTTCGGAGGCAAGTGGCACGGGGATGGCAAGCCGTGGACCCGTGGATATACGACTGGTGGGCGGTGTTGGGCGGGGGGTAAGTTTGACCATTTTGAGATGGAGCTCACCAAATGGGGAGAGGGGGCGGATACGAGGGAAACGGCGGATCGTTATTCGACAACGGTATTCACTGACGATGCGGTGGAGTATATCGAGGGTGAGCACGACCGCCCCTTTCTCATGGTGATCGCTTACACGGTTGGTCACGATGTGTTTCTGGCCCCGCCGGGTTATGGAAGAAAATACGCAGCTAACGAGATTCCTCTCCCTCCAAATTATATGCCAAAGCCGCCCTTCAAACAGTTTTACTCAAAAATTCGTGATGAGACAGTCTTGCCCTTTCCTCGGACCAAAGCGTCGGTGCAAAGGGCGACGGCAGAGTATTATGCGATGTTCGAGCACATGGACGATCAGGTCGGTCGGATGCTGAAGGCTCTCAAAGAGAAAGAACTGGATGAAAATACGTTGGTGATTTTTGCCAGTGTGAAAGGTATGTCGATGGGATCGCATGGTATCATCGGCAAACAGACCATGTATGAAGAGGGGATTCGCAGCTCATTGATTGTGCGCCATCCGACATTAAAACCTGCGGCTAAGGTTAATTCTTCACTTGTTAGCACCATGGATATTTTTCCGACCATTTGTGAGACAGCGAAAGTAGAGGTTCCGAAAAGTGTTGAGGGGCAAAGCCTGCTTGGTCTTTATGACGGCAGTCGAAAAGGTCGTGAGCAGTTATTTTTCACCTACCATGATCCGCGCCGCGATACCGTTACGCGGGCAATTCGTACCAAGCGTTACAAATTGGTGCAACATCTGGTTACTGGTGAACGCCAGTTGTTTGACCTGGAGCAGGATCCTTACGAGATGAAGAATTTGATGAAGGAACCGGAGGGTCGTGCTGTCGAGCCGGAATTGACTCGCGATTTAATGCGCTGGCGCGAGGGGGCGGAGGGGAAGTAGGATGCTAAGAAACAATTTTTACATATCGCATTAAGTTAATAAAGTTCATGAATTTGGCTGTAAATAGGGTCTTTCCCCAATTTTTTTTTCACCCCATTCGCCATCCACGATCTTTTGAGCCACAAAATTTTATAGATATTAGCTAATACTCGGATAAGTATTATTACCCGGCTTCTTGGTGCTAATATGTGCTGGCATAAGGGTTGTGAAATATGCCCAATGTGAAACTTTTAATTGATCTGAAAATTATAATGACTTATGGGGTGAATTCATGGCCAACATTCCGGCCGAATTTAGAGAGGTTTCAGAGTTTCACATTGCGATTTTGAAGCTTGCCAATTTGGGCTGTATATGAACAATACCCTAAAGGTTGTGATTACCTCTTTGGACAGGAATAAGGTTCACGACAGTAAAATTTGGTTATGTCAATGCGATACAAAATAGGTGCCCAGATTGGTATGGGAGGTATGGGGACCGTCTACAAAGCATATGACACCCAACTGAAGCGCAATGTTGCGGTCAAGCGTTTGTTGTCTACAGATGAAGCTTCGGCTGAGGATGTGGAGGCTGCTGCGGAAACCCTCATAAAGGAAGCGCACACCTTATCTTCTTTGAACCATCCTAATATCGTAACGGTGCACGATGTGGGCAGGGATGAAAAAGGAGGTTTCGTGGTCATGGAGCTTTTGCGGGGCGCGACACTAGGGGCCACTGTAGAGCAGGGCATTCTGATGCAGGAGGATTTCGTTGAGCTTGTCACCCAGACGATGGACGCCTTGAAATCCGCTCATGCCGAGCACATCATGCACAGGGATCTTAAGCCAGCTAATTTCATGGTCATCTGGCAGGCGAGTGGAAAGTTTCAATCTAAAATTTTAGACTTCGGTCTCGCAAAATTTAGTGCGACACCAAGTTTGCAAACGATCAGTCAGGATAATTCGGTTTTGGGATCGATCGATTTTATGGCCCCGGAACAGATTGAGAGGCTGGAATTGGATGAGCGAACGGATCTGTATTCGTTGGGTTGTGTTTATTACTACACCTTGACGGGTATCTATCCATTCCGCGGAAAGTCGTTGGCTCAAGTCATGAATTCCCATTTGGAGCACCGCGTTAATCCGCTTGAAGACCTTCGCCCAGATTTGGCTCCATCAATTTGTCAGTGGGTGATGTGGATGATCAATCGCGACATGGACATGCGCCCCGCTGATGCGGCTAAGGCGATGGAATATTTTCCAGCGAAGCCTGAGGCGGCGTTGGATCATAAAATAAAGCAGAAGCTTAAGTTAAAGACATCGCCGAGAAGTTTGACTGACCGGACTCCAATTGGTTTGTAGGTTGACCGGCGCTCGCGACGGCGGGGTATATCGCTGTGCCTCTCGGTGAAATACACAGGCCAAACGGGGAGGAGGGGAGAAAAGTGACTCTATCGTTTTATACAGTCCCCTCTTGTCTGACCCGAATGCTCCTTGTCCGCTTTTAATATTCCGGCTTTTATTTCATTCCCGTCTGGCTATACTGAAAAAACATTTCACGAAGTGTTTCTTTCAACAAACACACCTCAACCTATCCTTATTTATGACTCTGGAATACGTAGCTCTTGGCATTTTAATTCTTGTGGTATTGTTTATTTTTTATGGGGTCATCGCCATTCATGACATTCCCTATGATATCGCCAAGCACCGCGATCACCCGCAGCAGGACGCCATACATGTAGCGGGTTGGATCAGTTTGTTTACCTTGCACACCATTTGGCCCTTCTTATGGATCTGGGCGACCCTTTACCGCAAGGGCCGCGGCTGGGGCTTCACCTCCCCTGATGGTAAACCAGAGACTCCTGCTGAAGCTCTGCAAGACCTCCAGGATCAGCTCAATGAAGTGAGGGACGAACTCGAAAAACTAAAAGCTCAATCCAGCGGGACATCTTCCAAGCCCTCAAGCCCATCCGATTAAAAACAAAGAACCACACTTTGCGCACCCTTTTTTCCAAGCTTTTCACTGCCGCCTGTCGGCCCCTCTAATATGGACCTTTTATTACTACTCACCTACGCCGCCTTAGCGACTGCGATATTTAAAATATTTAAAATTCCTCTGAACAAATGGTCGGTTCCAACCGCCATCCTAGGAGGTATTGTGTTAGTCGGGACACTGGTATTAGTGATGAACTACAACCACCCGCACTCCAAAAGTGCGATTCGTGCTTTTGTCACCACTCCAATTCTCCCCAACGTAAGAGGTCTCGTCACGGAAGTTTTGGTGAAACCGAATACTCCGGTCAAAAAAGGAACGATTTTATTCAAAATCGAAGCCACACCTTTTGCAGGAGCCGTGCGACAAAAAAAGGCCGTTTTAGCCGCCGCTCAAGCCGAAGCCAAACAGCTCGAGTTGGAAATCACTCAACAAATTGCTGTCGTTGCGCAAATCGAATCCGAAGAAAACCGCACCCTGCAAGCCTACCAGCGTTATCAGCAATCATCCAAAACCGGAGCCACCTCGGCAGTGGCGCTGGAAAACCATAAACAAGTTCATGTGCAGGCCCTGGCACGCCTGGATGAAGCCAAAGCCTCATTGACTAGGAAAAAAATTGATTTTGAATCTCAGAAAAATGATACCGTAGAACAAATGCGCGCGGAGTTAGCAAGGGCGCAATTTGATCTGGACAGCACCATCGTCCGTGCCCCCACTGACGGATACGCCACTCACATCAGACTCAAGCCCGGCATGATGGCGGTGCCTATGCCTCTGCGCCCCCTGATGACTTTTGTCTCTAAATCTGACCCAGTAGTGATCGCCAATTACAGACAAAATGCGATGCAGCGTCTCAAAGCCGGATACAAAGCCGAGGTGCTTTTCCCTGCCATCCCCGGGAAGATTTTCCAAGCAGAAGTCCTGCGAACCATGCCCGCCCTGGCAGAAGGAGAATTGCAAGCAACCGGGACCATGGTGTTGGCAAAAAACATGGGCAAACGCGGTATGGTGCCTGTAATAATCAAACTCACTGACGACAAAATCGATGACTACATTCTGCCCGACGGTAGTTATGCTGAAGTTTCCATTTATTCTGATAAAATGCACCACGTTCAGATCATGCGCAAAATTCTGTTCCGCATGAAAAGTTGGGAAAACTATATTTATCTAGATCACTGATAATTTTTTACTCAACAGGTTGCCATGCTTAGCATTAACTGCCATCATATCAACCACCATGCTCACCCGTATTCATTCCGGCGCCCTCCACGGCGTTGACGCGCTTAGTATAGAAATTGAAGTCAATGAAGGCAATGGCGACCCGAGTATAGTCATTGTTGGACTGCCTGATGTCGCCGTCAAGGAAAGTCGCGACCGCGTCTGGACCGCCATCGGGAATATGGCCTACCTCAAACCGAAGGGGCGCACCACCATTAATCTAGCGCCAGCCGATGTTCGCAAGGAGGGCCCCAGCTTTGATCTACCAATCGCTGTCGGCATCGTCGCTTTGAACGAAAACCTTAAAGACGGTGCCTTGGAACAGTGCGCCATCGTCGGTGAACTTGCTCTCGATGGACGCGTGAGACCGGTTAAGGGGATTCTCTCGCTCACCCTTGAAGCCAAAGCCGCCGGACGCAAAGCCATTTTTGTTCCCGCAGAAAACGCCCGCGAAGCTAGCTTGGTTGAAGGCATTTACGTTTACGCCATTCGCAATCTACGCGATGCTATCGACTTGCTTAAAGGCAAGGGTAACATCCTTCCGGAAAAAATAGACCGCCAGGGATTTTTCAAACAACAATCGCGTTACGAGATCGATTTCAGCGATGTTAAAGGTCAAACTCACGTCAAACGCGCCCTCGAAGTGGCTGTAGCTGGCGGCCACAACGCCTTGATGATTGGGCCTCAACTGGCAAATCCATGCTCGCCAAACGTTTGGCCACCATCATGCCGCCGATGACAGAGTCCGAAGCCATCGAGACTACCAAGATCCACAGCGTCGCAGGACTGATCGACAGCCGTCACAGCTTCATCGCCACCCGCCCCTTCCGCTCGCCGCACCACACTATTTCCGATGCCGGTTTACTCGGTGGCACCAGTCACCCCTCGCCGGGCGAAGTCAGTCTGGCCCAGAACGGCATCCTCTTTCTCGACGAACTGCCTGAGTTCCGCCGCTCCACCCTCGAAGTTTTGCGCCAGCCACTTGA
>JAADHD010000115.1 GCA_013152075.1 Verrucomicrobiota bacterium
GGAGCCGGTCTCACGTAAAGCCACTGAAGTGTAGAGCGGAGGAGGTTTTCACCATGAGCCAGTTGAAGGGGATGAGGAGGGAGGGTTCAGCCTCTTCGCTTTTGAGCGGGAGTTTGGATTTAATCTTAAAATACTTTGCCGGATGTCTGCGGTATGCCTAGGGTAAGAGCCGTTTTAATTTATCCTGATTAACTTATGCAAGCCTCCATCAAATCGTCAATCATTGTAGTGTTGTTTGGGTTTGTCCTATCGACTTCTTCCTCGCGTGCGGCTGACGCGGTCGCGCCTTTGCCGATTAAGAAAGCCGAAGTGTCTTATGGTCCGCATGCGATGAACGTATTGGATTTTTGGCAGGCTGAGGGAGAGGGACCGCGGCCGTTGCTGGTTTACATCCATGGCGGTGGCTGGACGGGTGGTGATAAATCAAAATCTGGCCCGAAGATCCAGGATTTTCTGGATAAGGGGATTTCCGTTGCCGCGGTGAATTATCGATTGAGTGGTGACTTTCCCTTGCCGGTTCCGGTTCACGATGCGGCACGGGCGGTGCAGTTTTTACGTTATAAAGCCAAGGAGTGGAACATTGACAAGAAGCACATCGCTCTGACGGGTGGCAGTGCCGGAGCCTGCACTTCGATGTGGTTGCTGTTGCATGACGACTTGGCTGATCCTGAGTCAAAGGATCCGGTTTTACGTGAGTCCACCCGGGTTCAGGGAGCGGCGGTAAGGGGAGGGCAGACGTCGATTGATCCCAAGGTGATCGAGCCCTGGTTGGGGCCGAATGTGTTGAAGCATCGTATGATCAATATGGCGGTGGGCGAGAAAACCATGGAGGGGGCTTTGGAAAACTATGAAAAACACAAGGCTTTGTATGTTGAGTTCTCTCCCTACAACCATGTAAGCAAAGATGACCCTCCCTTGTTCATGACCTATGGCAATGATATGACCCTGCCTTCAAAAGATGCGGGCCATGGGATCCATCACCCGGTTTACGGGGTGAAGCTGAAGGAAAAATCTGATAGCCTTGGGCATGAGTGCCATCTGGTGATTTCAGGCGTTTCCAAGTCGGAGAAGTATGCCAGTGCGAATGAGTTTTTGTTCGCGGTGTTGTTGGAGTGAAAAGGTTCGAGAGAGGGGTTTGGGGAGGGGGATTTTCACCATGAAGGAAGTGAAGGGCATGAAGGGGGGAGAAGTGAAGAGTTTTCAGGATGGGAATATTTTTTTGAGTCTTACCACATATTGCGGAGCAAGACTTGCAACGACAAAATTTATGAAAAAATTAATTATAATCTCGCTGTTGTTGGGCTCTCAACTGGCCTCGATTGACAACAGTCAGGCCGAACCAAAGCAAAAAATTGCAAGGGAGGCCAAGGAGTGGTGCAATACCTGGGTGGACTCGGCGCACTTGAATGACAAGCCCCGTGTTTTGATGGTGGGAGACTCGATTACGAATGGTTATTACAATCCGACTAACAAGGCTTTGGCGGAAAAGGCTTATGGTGCCAAATTGACTACGTCCGCCTGCGTGGCCGACCCTGCATTTATTAAACAGTTGGAGGGAATGCTTAGTCAGTATGAATTTGCCGTCATTCACTTTAACAACGGTTTGCATGGTTTTGCTTATTCGGAGGAAGAGTATCGAGTGGGTTATGAAAAAGCGCTTCAATATATTAAGGAGAAAGCACCTTCCACAAAATTGGTGGTGGCGCTGACCACTCCTTTGCAGTCGACAAGTAAGAAGAATGGCCTGAATCCCCGGGTCGATGAGAGAAATGAAATTGCCCGTGCTCTGGCGGAAAAATATCAGGCGAAGATCAATGATCTGCATTCGATCTCAAAGGATCATCCCGAATATTACTCGGATCCCTATCACTACAAAAAGGTGGCGATAGAATTGCAGGCTAAACAAGTGGCGGAAGTGCTCGCGGGAGAGTTGAGCGATTAAGGGAATGGGGTGCTGGATAGACAACCTGAAAATTTGTCCACTAGCTTCACTCATAAGTTGAACCATTTTTTGTTCCAGAGAGATCTGTTCGGAAGGTGCTGATAGAGAAAATAAATTTACCTGGCGACTCATTATCGCCGAACCGGTTTGTTTGGAGTTTCACTCGTAATCCCACTTCATAATCCACGGATCATCGAACTTCTTCTGGAAGGCTTTGATCTTCTGCTGGTATTCATCCAGGGTTTTGGCGTGGGCCGGATCGGATGCGAGGTTGTTGGATTCGTTGGGGTCTTTTTCCATGTCGTAGAGTTCAAACTTGGGGCGGTTGATATACTGGCCGACGGTTTTTTGTCCGTAGGGCGCATCGAGGCTTTGCTGGAACTGTGCCTGCCAGCTGGAGGCGGCCCAAAGGTCTGAGGCGAAAGGGTAGGGCAGTCCATGAGCGATGTTCCAGATGAGTTTGTATTTTTTGTCCCGCACCACTCGCATCGGGTAATACATTTGGATTTCGTGGAAGGTGTGCGAGGCAAAAATGGTGTCCCAGTGTTCGGCGTTCGGTTTGCCGAGGATTGGGATCCATGATTTGCCGTGGTAGGAGTCGAATTTTTCCTTACGGGGTCCGCGGTTCTCTTTGGCGGCGTAAGGCTTGTCTTTCCAGTATTTGTTGGGATCGATCCATTTTTTAGGACCGTTGCTTTTGGGATCAAGTCCACCGGCGAAATCGAGCAGGGAAGGGGTGATGTCGATGTGAGAGATCATGCCCTTGAGCTTGAGACCGCGTTTTTCTTCGTAGGGATTGCGGACCACAAAGGGAACGCGCAGACCACCTTCGTAAACGGTGGTTTTTCCTCCGGCAAAAGCCATGCCGTGATCGGCGGTGAAGACGATCAGGGTTTTGTCGTAGAGTCCGGATTCTTTCAGGATTTCGACCAGTCTTCCAATTCCTTTATCGATGCGGGCAATGGATTGGTAATATTGGGCGAGTTCTTCGCGGGTCTCAATGGTGTCGGGCAGAAAATGCGGGATGGTGACTTCGGAAGGTTTGTAGAATTCTTCTTCCACTCCTTCTTGAGCGCCGCGATTGGGTTTGTTGCCGAAGAGATTGGGTTTGAGTGTTTGTTTGGACGTTTCGTCCGTGCCGCCTCCACGATGAGGGTCGGCGGTGGCGAAGTAGAGGAAAAATGGACGGTCATCGGATTTGTCGGTGATGAAATCCTTCGCGGCGTTGGCCATTGAAAGGGCGTTGCGGCCGTTGCCTTTGATGTAGCTTTCGTAGTGATATACTTCCTCCGGCGCGACGTGGTATTTGCCGATCTGCGCGGTGCGGTATCCTTCGTTGGCAAGCACCCGGGGAAGTGAAAGGGAAACGACATTGTGCCAGGAGGCGAATTTGTGGAAGCCGTGCTGGTGGCCATACATGCCGTTGCGGTGATTGTGCAGGCCGGACATGACGACGGAGCGGCTGGCGGCACAGCTGGCAGTGGTGGCGAAGGCGTTGAGGAAAACGGCGCCATCCGCGGCGATGGCGTCGATGTTGGGGGTGCGGGCAGATTTGTCGCCGTAACAACCGAGGGTGGGAGATTCGTCATCGGTGATGACGAAGATGATGTTGCGTTCGGCTGCCTTGAGTGAGGTGAGCAGGAGGGAGAGCGTGATGCAGAGGGTAAAAAAGAAGAAAGTGCTTTTTAATTTCATGAGTAGGCAAGAATCTGTGAAAGATGAATCCTTAACAAGGTACGTGTTTGCGGTCGACAGCGCTAATGTCAAATGATACTTCCTATATATGTTATGAAGGGATTTTTGAAAATGCTACGAATTATTATTGGCGTGCTGTGTGCGGCCTTTGCTCCGGTGTGGATGTTAATGGCATGGGGTAGCGAGGATTTTGCTCGCTATTGGGTGTATTTGGTGGCGCCGATTGTTGGAGTGATTTTGTTGGCGCTTTGGTATGCTCTGATGGGGCCGGGAGCGTGGAAGATACGCTTGAAGCGTTTTGCGGGTTTTGTGGTGGTATTATTGGTGGGTGGCGGAATTTTCAAATCACTCACTCGTTACGAAGGGTCGACGAGCGGGACTTCCCTGCCTCGATTTGTGTGGAAGTGGACGCCTGTGGTTGATGAAGAGATTGCGTCTGCAAAGCCGGTTTCGGCAGCGGGTGACGGGGATCAAATAGACGTCGAAGGCGCAGTGGACTCTGCCCAGTTTCTCGGGCCGCAGCGGGATGGAATGTGGCAGCAATCGGAGGCTTCCTTTGATTGGGACAAAAATCCACCGGAAGAACTGTGGCGTCAGCCGATCGGCGCGGGATGGTCGAGCTTTGCGGTAGTCGGTCGACGAGCTCTGACCCAGGAACAACGCCGTGAGGAGGAGTTGGTGACTTGTTACGATTTGCTCAGCGGCGATTTGTTGTGGGTTCACAGTGATCAGGCTCGACTGGAAGCGAGCATGGGCGGACCGGGGCCGAGGTCAACTCCGACTGTGATTGGAGAGAAAGTTTATACATTTGGTGGCACGGGGATTTTGAATTGTCTGGATTTAAAAACCGGGGAATTGATATGGACGCAGGATATAGGGCCGCAAATGGAAGGGCATTTTCCGGATTGGGGTAAGAGCACTTCACCACTGGCTGTGGACGGTTTGATAATAGTTTCCGGAGCAGAGAATGTCGGGCCGACTTTGTTGGCCTTTGATGCGGAAACGGGGAAAAGGTCTTGGGTGTATGAGGGAAGGGGAGCAAGTTATAGCTCGCCTCGATTGTTAGAGCTTGACGGGGTAACGCAGATTGTCAGCATCAATGGATTGGATGCTAGTGGGATTGACCCGGTGACGGGAAAGGAGTTGTGGTCTTTTGACTGGCCGGGCAAATATCCAAAAGTGGCGCAGCCATTGAAGGTGGGTAAGGATCAAGTGCTGGTGACCGCAGGTTACGGGGCGGGAAGTTTTTTGCTTAAGATTCAAAAAAAGCAGGATGGATGGTCGGTGGATACCGTTTGGAAGACGAAGAAGCTGAAAACCAAATTCAGTTCGCCGGTGATTCGGGGGGATTATGCCTACGGATTGGATGGAGGCATCATGGCCTGCATTGATCTCAAAACAGGGAAAAAGGTGTGGAAGGGCGGGCGTTATGGGTTTGGTCAGCAGTTGTTGATCGGTGATGTAATGCTGGTGCAGACGGAAAAAGGCGGAGTCGCCATTGTGAAGGCGGATTCCCAGGCTTATGAAGAGCTGTTTCAGATCAAGGTTCTGGACCACATGACCTGGAACGTTCCGACTCTGGCCGGGCAATATTTACTGGTGCGCAATGATCGGGAGGCGGTGTGTTATAGGCTTGCCAAGCGGGAAGATTAAGCAGAGGTTTTAATCGCTAGGCAGCGGCGTGAACAAGGAGCGGCGCTTTCCAAGCGCCGATGTTGGGTGGCAGGTGCTTGGAAAGCACCGCTCCTTGTTTTTAGCTCAAAGAAAAAATGAACAAACAATCGAAATTGAACC
>JAADHD010000064.1:0-1093 GCA_013152075.1 Verrucomicrobiota bacterium
CACTTGCTCGTCTTCAAGTAATCTCGCGCAAAAATCCGACGACTTGAGGCCGGTATCCGCAATGCTGGGGAAAAGATAAAACGCCCCCTCCGATTTATAACAGCTCAAGCCCTTGCACTCACTCAACCGCCGGTGAGCAAACTCACGGCGCTTGGCAAACTCTGTCATCCATCCCTCAAAATGAGACATTGGATGAGTCATGGCAGTCACGCCTCCTACCTGGGCAAAGGAAGTCGGGTTGCTGGTGCTGTGACTCTGAAAGGCCGCGATTTTTTTAGCAATCGGCAGTGGCGCTGCCATGAATCCCAAACGCCAACCGGTCATGCTCCAAGCTTTGGCAAAACCATGCACGATGATCGTGTGATCCTGGTGGGCCTGAGAAAAACTGGCGACACTTTTATGAACCGCTCCGTCATAGAGTAAGTGCTCGTAAATTTCGTCACTTAAGATCAACACTCCCTTCTCCACGCAAATGTCACCCAATGCCTTGATCTCATCCGGAGAATATACCACACCCGTCGGATTGCTCGGTGAGTTCAGAATGAAAATCCGCGTATTGTCAGTGATCGCCGAGCTCAACTGATCCGGCGTGACTTTAAAATTGGTCTCATCACCGGTTTCAAGAATTACCGGTGTCGCACCCGCCATGCGCACCATCTCAGGATAGCTCAGCCAGTATGGCGCAGGAACAATCACTTCATCGCCTTCCTGACACAACGCCATCATCACATTGAAACAGGAATGCTTGCCTCCACAAGAAATCACAATCTGGGCAGCTTCATATTTCAAACCATTCTCACGCTCGAACTTGTCAGCAACGGCCTGACGCAATTCCGGAGTTCCCGCGGCAGGTGTGTATTTGGTAAAACCATCATCAAGTGCCTTTTTTGCCGCATCCTTGACAAAATCCGGCGTATCAAAATCCGGTTGCCCGGTTCCGAAACCCACCACATCGATACCTGCCTCCTTCATCTCTTTGGCTTTGCCATCAATCGCCAAAGTCACCGAAGGCTTCAAAGAGGCAACACGCTCAGAAAATTTGTATTCCATATTCTTAATTACCTTCGTTCAGTATGCTCCGGCTGTCTCGTCC
>JAADHD010000064.1:1106-6524 GCA_013152075.1 Verrucomicrobiota bacterium
CTCGACTCCTAATTCCTAATTATTAATTCCTAACTCGCTACCACGCAGAGGCTCTTTTCCATGCTGTATGCAATTGGAAAGCCTCCGCAGCCCCAACCCCAGCCTGATTCCCCCTGGCTTTCGATTGATCTTTTAAGAGATCCGCAAGCGGAGAAAAATCGGCGTCGTTGCCGCGGGCCAACTGACTCTTGTGGCAATCGAGCATTTCCAATTTTAATTGCAAATATTCACTGACATCGATAAAAAATCCCGGTTCAAAGCTTGCCATGTTGATGGTATCCATCCACCAAAGTGTTGGCGGCCCTGCTTCCATCGCAGGCGACTCAGTACGATGGCCCTCCGAGGCACAAAACCACGAAGCGGCTTCCGCCAAAGCCGAGCTCTGCTGATGATCTGGATGATAATCCTTCCGTGAATGTGCCAACACCAAGGTAGGTTTAAATCTTCTAAATACCTCCATCAACACCTTACGTTGATCATAACCGTCAAAAAGTTCTCCGTCTCCAAAACCCGTCTCATAAAGTTCCGCTCCCAGAATCTTTGCCGCAGCATGCATCTCAGCACTACGAATATCCCCGATGTTATCTGCCAGCGGATCACTCTGCCCTTTATCCCCGCGACACATCACACAAATTGCTATCGCAGCACCATCCGCCTTGGCTCGCGCCAACGTTCCGGCACACAACAACTCCGCGTCATCAGGGTGGGCCACCACCGCAAGCACTCGGTCATTATCAAATTTTAACTGCATGAGTAATAAAAGGTTATCTTAACCCAATGTCCGGCAGGGCCGCAACGTATTCCGCCACGGTCAATCGGGCATCCTGATGATTTTGCATAAACGATGCCGGACAGGATGCCGCAACCGGCTCGTGTAAAACCTTCCTCACCACCGCGCTCTGCCACAGTCGATTGCAATAAAAACGCATCTTCTTCGAAGCCAGAATTTCCTTCATCCCCACCGTAACCGCACGTCGCGGAATCACCGCCAAACCTCCGCCGACCGTCACGGAATTAATCGTAACCGTTTCGCGACTCAGAGTCAGGTTGCGAGTCGGACGATCCGCAAACTCTACTGCCGAACAAATTTCTCCAGGTTCAGGTGGCTCGTTAAAAGCCATGTGCCCGTTGATTCCGATTCCTCCAAAACAGGCATCCACGCCGCCGCGTATATCGATCAGAGTTTGAATCCCCGACAAATCACTGGGATCCGGAAACACCCGGTTTTCAGGTAAGGGGGCCAGCTCAGGATTGATCAGATCATAAAATTTCCGCTTCATGTACCCACGGAAGCTCAGCGGATGATCAGCCGGCACCCATTGCTCATCGTCAGTGAGATATTCATCCATATTGATCAGCACCACCTGGCGCCAATCCTTATTCTCACGATTGATGGCTTCCGCCAAAACCTCAAACTGATCCACCGGCCCCACCGGGATGATCAAAGTCGCCTGCCTGCCCTCGGCCTGAGCCTCATCAACCACCGCCATCATTTCGACCGCCATCGCTTGGGCGATTTCCTCCATCCCCTTAACGACATCGATTTTCACCGTCGTCCCTTGTCCGAGATCAGTCGCAGGCACTTTCAAATATTCCGGATAGAGTGCGTTCATAGTGTGGTTTTTTAGTAGCCGCCCCCCTCTCCACTGTCAATTCTTTTATTATATTTTCGGAATTAATATGCAGGAAGGCTGTAGGGATTTAGGCTATAGGCCGTAGCAGTTGAAAACCTGGATGCACTCCATGAATGGCCGCTCAATTGTAATCGATATATTCATCCGGATCTTTTATAAAATCAGCCTTATAGACAAAACCTCTACAGCCTCTTTTACAAACAAACGGCCTAAATTCCGAAAAAATATTTGACGATGTCACAAAAACCTGTTTTTATGTTATCGTAATTAAACCCTGTGTATTTTGGGTTTATGATGAAAGCAGAATAAGTATGCATCCGCGTCCCAGAGAAACCAAGCTTATTGCGAAAAAAAATCGCATCCTGAACGAAATTTTCCGTTCAGGCAGCTGTTCCCGTTTTGATCTTGCGAGGCGTTTGAACATCAATGCAACCATGGTCGGCAACTACGTGGACGACTTCCTTGCCGAGGGATTACTCATCGAAGACGAACCGGTTGCCTCAGGCCCGGGACGTGTGCCGGTTCCTCTTAGACTCAACGCAAGTCACGGCTGTCTTCTGGGACTGGAATTTGAAGCCCTGCGCGCACGAGCTGTCTTATGTGATTTCGCCGGAGAGGTCATGAAGGAAAAACACATCTCCTTCGGCTCCGGAACGAGCCGGGAAAATGTGCTCACCCGAATCATTGAAACCACACGGGAATTACTCGACTCAGCGGGTCAGCCGGTTTTATCCATCGGTATTGCCGCCCCCGGTCAGGTGGACTGTGAAGCAGGTCGCATTCTGCATTATGAACTCCTCCCGGATTTCAGTGAGGTTCCATTGAAGGAACGGTTCAGCGAAGAATTCGATGTGCCCATTTTTGTTGAAGACAATATCCGTGCAGTTGCTTTTGGAGAATTGCTGCGAGGCAACGGACGCGGCAGCCGCAATTTTGTTTGTCTGGCCGCCCGTTCGGGCGTGGGACTGGGTATCGTAGTTGATGGGAAAATTTATGGCGGCAGCAATGCCATGGCCGGTGAAGCAGGTTACATGGTTTTTCCTACCAATGACGGAATCAAAAACATGACCGAATTGGTCTCCGCCAAAGGTTTTGCAGAAAACATCCGCGCCGTGCTGAAGTCCAAACAATCAACTCCGGCGCGTAAAGAGCTGCTTGATAAAGGCACCTCCCTGTCTCTCAATGACATCATCGAAGCGGCCGATTCGGGAGACGATCTTATCCAATCACAGCTCACCCAGTTGGGAACTCATCTCGGACTGATCACGTCGAATCTGGCGAATCTATTCGCTCCGGAAAAAATCATCCTTGCAGGTGAAGTGCCCTCTTGCTCCCCCTTGGTTCGCCAGACGATGGAGAAAACTTTTCGCCAATACACCCTGCCCCAGATTTTAAAAACCGTTTATCTCGAGGACTGCGCACTGGGCGAACTGGCCGGCGCACTCGGAGCTGCCTGGATGGGTTTTGGCCTCAAGTTTCCGGAAGACGAAAAGATCGTCAGTCAGCAAGTCGAAAGCGAAATGACAAGCGCCTGATTTTAACCTGCACCTACAATGAGCACAGAAAATATCGATAACATCAAACCTGCCAACCTGCTTCGCGCAGATGATTGGAAATTTGAATACCAACAGAAATCAAATCCGGAAAATTCCAATCTGGATCTGATCACTTACGGCACTTATCGTATCGCTTCGGGAGCCACCAGTGATGAACTTTTTCATCGCAGCGAAGAAGCCCTGCTATTCTGCATGAGCGGAAAACAATCGATTGATGTGGAGGGAGAAACTTTTAATCTCACCCACTACGACACGCTTTATATTCCACTAGGCACCTCTTACCGGATCATAGAAAATTCGGACGACGAAGGCCACATCATCATCTGTCGTGCTCCGGCAGAGAACAAACATGAAGTCTTTTACTCCGAGTGGGAAAAGATCCGGGTCAACGAAGAACGTATCCGTCACCTCGATAAAAAGGAAGTTTACATGATGTTCGACGTCAGTGAAAACGCCGACAAGCTCGTTGCTGGTTACACGGTTTACGAACCCTTCACCCGCGCCTGGCCGCCACACAATCACACCGACCAGGAAGAAGTTTATATCTTCACCCAAGGCAATGGGTCGATTGAAGTTTATCCCGACGAAGAACACAAAACCTTCGTTCACAGCATGAACACCATGGATGCCGCGACGATCCCGCTACTCAACTACCATCCGGTTTACAGTCAGGATGAAGAACTGCATTTCATCTGGTGCCTCGCCGGTGAACGCTACTGGGTCGGTGACAAACACAAATCCTTCATGGATGCCTCCGTCGATGAACTGACCACCTGATTTTCCCTTTAAACCTCAATTAATACCAAATCGAATTAATTCAATGAGCGATTCTATAGACTCAAAACGTCCAATTTATCTCAATGGGGAATGGAATGACCAAGGTCCGGCCCTGGAAGTAACGAACCCCTCGACCGGCAAAGTTTTTGCCAGCGTGAGCACAATTGATCGAGCGGGAACCAAACAAGCCATCGCCGATGCGGAAGCTGCTTGGGAAGGCTGGCGCAATCTCACTGGTAAAGAACGCGGTGCCTACCTGCATGCTATCGCTGACGGAATTGAGAAGCGCGCTGATGAAATCGGTCGCACCATTTCGATGGAAAACGGCAAACCGCTAGCTCAGGGACTCGGTGAAGTTGGCATGACAGTGGATCACTTCCGTTGGTTCGCTGAAGAAGCCAAACGCTCTTACGGACGAGTCATCCCCCATCAAATGGAAGGCAAACGTCATCTCGCTATTCGCCAGTCAGTTGGCGTGGTCGGAGCGATTGCGCCGTGGAATTTCCCACTGGTTCTGGCGGTAAGAAAAGTCGCCCCCGCACTCGCTGCCGGTTGCCCGGTATTACTCAAACCCGCCAGCGCCACTCCGCTGAGCTCGGTGCTGTTAGCAGAAGCCGTTCACGAAACCGGACTGCCGCGCGGAGTGTTCCAACTCCTGGTCGGCAACGCGCGCGAAATCGGAGCGGAAATGATGGAGAACCCGGCTTGCCGCAAAATCACTTTCACTGGCTCGACCGAAGTTGGTCGCGAACTCATTCGCCAGAGTGCAGATCAAGTCAAAAAGCTATCGATGGAACTGGGTGGACATGCGCCTCTGATCATCTTCGACGACGCCCATCTTGAAAACGCTGTTGAAGGTGCATTGATCACCAAATTTCGTAATGGCGGGCAGTCATGCATCGCCTCGAACCGCATCTATGTGCAACGCGGAATTTATGATGCTTTCCTCGAAAGCTTCGTAGAAAAATCCAGCGCAATGAAAATCGGTGACGGCCTGGAAGACGGCGTCGACATCGGCCCTCTGATCGATGGCGCTGCCGTTGATACCGCCCTCACCCATATCGAAGCCGCCACTCAATCCGGTGCTCGCCTGCTCTGCGGTGGCAAACGCCCGGATGGACTCGGCCCGAGTTTCCTCGAAGCCACCGTTCTCGCAGATGTTCCCGAAGACACCTTGTGCATGAAAGAAGAAACCTTCGCACCCGTCGCACCCGTCTCCGTCTTTGACGAAGAAGACGACGTCATCCGACGCGCTAACGATACCGAATACGGACTCGCCGCTTACGTCTTCACTGAAAACCTCAACCGCGCATGGCGGGTCGCCGAAGCCCTCGAAGCCGGCACCGTCGGGGTTAATGACGCCGTGCCCTCAACCAGCCAATGTCCTTTTGGCGGCATGAAACAAAGCGGCCTCGGTCGCGAACTCGGCAGCGAAGGCCTCGACGGCTTCC
>JAADHD010000104.1 GCA_013152075.1 Verrucomicrobiota bacterium
GCTGCTTGTTTTTTTAATCTCCACCTGTGTTCAAAAATTTCGAAAATAGCCTGCTATTCTCGATAAATTTCGCATTAGTGGACAAAAACCCCTACGCATTTTGGAGCGTCTATCAACTGCCGTGCCTCTAAGTTGCGCTGGAAGCGATCAAAGTGCAATAAGCACTGTAGATAATAGGAAAATACTATGTATTGTAGGGGGGGGGAATGAAATAACGATCCTTAAAAAAGCCCGCTCCGCACCCCTCCTTTGGGGTTCCTTGCACATAGAGCTGAACGAAAAAGGCTTTTAACTGATTCGTAAATCTGTATTTCAGCTCAAACTGAACGCAACTTATCCAAAAAGTTCGTTCGCTACAGCAGCGATGAAATAAATAACGATACTGTAGCGAAAAGGATGAATTAGAATTCGTCCTCTTCCTCATCTGCGCTTTTAACTTTAGTATTTCGCTCAAGCCAAGTATACAAAGTCGGCAATAATACTAAGGTAAGAAAGGTGGAACTCATGATGCCACCGATAACAACAGTAGCCAAAGGTCGCTGAACTTCAGCTCCGGCACTAGTCGCCAAAGCCATCGGAATGAATCCCAAACTAGCGACCAAAGCTGTCATCAATTTGGGTCGTAGCCTCAAGAGTGAGCCATCCCACACCGCGGTTTTCAAATCATGCCCTTGCTCCCTAAGTTGATTAAAGAAGGTAATAATCATCAAGCCATTTAGCACGGCGATCCCACTGACGGCAATGAAACCAACGCCCGCCGATATACTGAAGGGCATGGATCTGAACCAGAGTGCAAAAACGCCTCCTGTTACAGCCAGTGGTACGGCCGTGAATACTAGGGCTGCTTGTTTCAAGCTTCGGAAGGTGGCAAATATTAGGATGAAAATTAAAGCCAGTGCCACTGGCACGACGACCATCAGGCGCTTACGCGCTACCTGAAGGTTTTTAAAATTTCCACCAAATTCCACCGAATATCCTTCAGGTATTTTGACTTGTTCTGCTATCTTGCGCTGCGCTTCCAATACAAAACTTTCGGTGTCCCGCCCTCTCAAATTAACCATAATAGTCATCCTTCTCTGAAAGGCTTCGCGATTGATAGTATTTACACGTTCGTCAATTTTAAAATCGGCTACTTGATCGAGACTGATGATGCCCCCATCAGCTGTTCTCACTGGCATCAGAGCAACGGAAGCTAGATCCTGTCGAGCAGCCTCTGGTAGTCGCACTACAAGAGGATAGCGATAGATCCCGTCAATTACCATACCTGCTTCTGCTCCGGCAAATGCAGTTCGTATAGTCTCGTTGATTTCTGAAGCATGCACATTATATCGCACCATGGCTTCTCGATCCATGGTCACCTCGAATAATGGGGCTTTGCCAACGGCATCAAATTCCACGTCAGACGCTCCTGGCACGGCTTCCACAATTTCCCGGATTTCAGAGGCGACTTTCTCTAGAACCTCAAAATCCTCTCCAAAGACTTTGATGGCGAGATCAGCTCGTATGCCAGAGAGAAGCTCATTGAATCTTAACTCAATTGGTTGGCTAAAGAGAATGGCTTGCCCGGGAAAATGCATATTTAGTTCTTTTTGCATCAATTCGGCCAGACCATCTTTGCTGATAGTTTTCCCGTCTATTTTCCGCCATTCTGAAGGTGGCTTTAATAGAGTGTAGGTGTCGGCTACATTAACGCCCATCGGATCGGTAGCGATTTCTGGTGTGCCTATACGAGAGAGAATACGAGTGATCTCTGGAAATTTATCCAGTAATAGTTTCTCAGCTTGTTTTTCCATGTCAATGGAGGCTTTCAACCCGATGCTTGTAGTGCGAATCATTTGAATGGCCAAAGAGCCTTCGTCCAATTGAGGAACGAATTCAGCACCTAGCCGTCCAAAAACAGAGACAGCTAAAGCAAAAACGACTAATGCCCCTGTAGTTACAACCCAGCGAAATCTCAGTGAAAAACGAAGGATAGGTGTGTAAATCATCTTTGCGAGACGCATGATGAAACTTTCTTTTTCACTGACTTTACGTGTCATTAAAAAGGCACATAGGGCGGGAACTAAAGTCAAAGCTAGCAGGAGTGATCCTAACAATGCCAAAATAACAGTTATCGCCATGGGTTTGAACATTTTCCCTTCTACCCCAATCAGGGAAAGAATAGGGAAATAGACTATGGTGATAATCATCACCCCAAAAACCATGGGACGTCCTACCTGTTTGCAGGCGATTAGGATTGTTCGTAGGCGTTCTTGTTTGGTGAGCAATCTTCCTTTTTCATGTTGTTTCTCTGCGAGTAGGCGTATTATATTTTCAGCTAGCACAACCGATCCATCGACGACTAGGCCAAAATCAATGGCTCCCAGGCTCATGAGATTACCTGAAACATTTAATTTCAACATCCCAATCATCGCAAATAACATGGAAAGTGGAATAGCGAGCGCTACGATGATCGCGGCACGTATGTTTCCGAGAAGAAGCATTAGAATGACAACGACTAAAAGTGCGCCTTCAATCAGGTTTTTTTCAACGGTGTAAATGGTCCGATCTACCAGTTCGGTACGGTTATAGACCGTTTCTATAATTATCCCTTCGGGCAGGCGTTTTTGAACTTCTGAAATCTTTTCATGTACGCGCTGTGCCACTAGGCGGCTGTTTTCTCCCAAAAGCATCATCGCCACACCAATCAATGCCTCTTCACCGTTGTAGGTTGCTGCGCCAGTGCGAACGTTAGCGCCAATCCCTACCTCGGCTACGTCTTTGACTCGTATGGCTTGTTTGCCGGCACCAAATTTTACGGGTAAGTTAGCAATTTCCTCTGCGGTATAAACACGTCCGGATGAGCGAATGGTGATATTTTCCCCAGCTTGTTCAACTACACTACCTCCAGCGTTTTCTGTATTTTCGCTCAATACCTGTGACAGTTCGGCGTAGGTTAGTCCGATGCTCATTAGTTTTTGAGGATTAGGAAAAACCACAATTTGTTTACCGTAGCCACCCGAGGTGTTGACTTCAGTGACGCCTTGCACGCTTACCAACATGGGCGTGACGACAAATTCCTGCATCAGCCGAAGCTGCATGAGCTGTTCTTGCTCAGTCACGGGTTTGTTGGGGGCGTCATCAGCATATTTCAACACGTAGAAATAGATTTCGCCAAGACCTGTGGAAATAGGGGACATTTGCGGAGGATCAATGCCTGAAGGCAATGACTCCATGACATTCTGCAGGCGCTCACTCACCAATTGACGAGCCCGATAAATATCAGTGCCTTCTTCAAAAATAAGGGTCACTTGGGATAATCCAAATTTCGAGATAGAGCGAACTTCAGTTAAATTCTGGATGCCGCCCATTTCGATTTCAATGGGGTAAGTCACCAGTTTTTCGATTTCTTCCGGCGCCAGGGATGGCACGGATGTGTTCACTTGAACTTGTGTGTTAGTTATGTCAGGAACAGCGTCAATGGGAAGCTTCAATGCCGAGGAAACTCCAAGAGCTACCAATCCGGCAGCGGCGATTAGGACAAAGACTCGTTGTCTTAGTGAAAATTCAAAAATGCGATCAATCATGATAAAAAATAAGAAAAATTTAAAATATAAAATATAAATCAGTGGCTGTGACCTCCACCTTTAGTAAAACGAAGTTCGATTAACCAGAGGCCCACCGTGCCATTGCTGACAACCACATCCCCCGGCTTTACGCCTTTGGTGATACCTATGTGTTCTGCTCCAACTGTACCAACTTCGACAGCAGTACGAAGGTAACGACCTTGGTGCTCGACGTAGACAAAATTGCCCGTTGCTGCGTTGAGTAAGGCACCTTTTGGTATGGCTGTAGTCTTAATGGGCTTGCTTGAAAAAGTAACCTGGAGAAAATTGCCGAATTCTTCCTTGTGATCCGTCGAAGGAATGGCGATCAGGGCTTCAACTTGGCCAATCGCTTCAGTGGTGCTTCGATCCAGCCTAACCAAAATCCCTTTGGTGATTTTGTTCTCCATGCCGACGTGCTTCACTGTGACCGCATGACCTTCTTCAAGCATGTCCGCCTGGGCAGTGGTGATAATAGCAGTGGCCAGGGCGTGACTTTTTTGTAAGTCACCCTCGGCTTCACCCGGAGGATGTTTGTGATCCACCTGATAAACTCGTGCGGTCGTTGTAAACTCCAGAGCAAGGGCTTCCGTGTAGGCCTTGGAGGTTTTCAGCTTAATGATTTCAGCGGCTTCATCATGAATCAGGATCCCTTTGGTTTCGGAATACTCCGCACCGGTCTTTTCTTCAGCGTGGCCTTCGTGACCACCATGCCCGTGACCATCACCCTCGCCTTCTTCGCCGTGCCCATGGTCATCCTTGCCTCCTTCAGCGTGTCCATGCTCATCTTTGCCACTGGCCTTATGATCATCGTGATCGCCATGGTCTTTCTCGACAGCGCTTTTCTTTTTTGAGTCGTCGTGATCGTGGCCATCGGGAGCCGCAGTCGATCGGCCGTAAATTGCGAGCCCAATTACTAGCACGGCTAATACAAGCCATGTCCCACTCTTTGTTTTGATGTGTTGCAGAGCTTTCATTATTCAGATTTTGTTTTAGGCTTGCTACGCCCCAATTCCATTTGAGTGAGAACTCGCAGCTGTAACAAGCTATCAAGTGCTTCAGTTTGCACATCAAGAATGGAAGCGAGAGCACCGATGTACTCACGCTGTAGTTCGATGTAAGTGGCGATGGGCAAGGCTCCCAGACGATAATGACGATCTCCTAGATCAGCGGCTTCACGGAATTTTTGAATGGAGTCTTTTTGCCACATCCCCATTTCCTTGTTGTGCAATTGAAAAGACAAATAGGTTTCCATTACCGATTGTTCTACTTTCAACTGAACCAAATAGAGCGACACCTCCGCCTGTTTACTACGCGCTTTGGCTACCTCAATATTACCCGCATTGCGATTCCAGAGTGGCAGCGGCAGAGAGACTCCAATGCCGGCAATAGTCTCACGCCCCGCTGATTGATCCTGATCAATAAAGGGGCCTACAGAAACGGCCGGCCAACGTTGATTCTCGTTCAAAGTCAGTTTGAACCCTTGCTGCTCCAACTCAACTTTGCGCATCATGATTTCAAAATTACCCATACGAGCTCCAGCCAATAGCGAATCCATCGCAGGGACGCCGGGGAATGACAATTCTGTATGGGATAGCTCCAAGGGGGAATCCAGTGGCTTGCCACGTAGCAAATTGATGTCGAAGAGCGATTTTTGCAATTGTTGACTGGCTTCGATAGCCTGTTTTCTAAACGTCACCAAGCTGGCTTCGACAATGCGGAGCTCGAGAAGCGGAGTGATACCGGCGGGATTACGCTGAACCAGTGCGTCGCGCAATTCCTGCAAGCGGTTGGCCACTTCTGTGGTTGCACCGGCTTTCTGGTTGACTCACGATTAGTCGATAACCGAGCAGGCGAGCACGCGCATCGAGTGCTGCGGTGAATTGCTGTAATCCCAACTCCGCCATTTTAATGTCCTCATTGGCAATGGCACGGCGCAGAGCGATACGCCCAGGGTATTCAAAAGTTTGTATCAACGAAACTCCCCAGACAATGCCGTCCGAAGTAATCCCTCCACTTCGGGTGCGGTCTCCGGCAAAGGTGGTGGAAAGCGTGGGATTTTCCAATATTCCGGCTTGTTTGTGCCCCCCCTTGGCCGCCTCAATTTCCACCTGGTAGAATTTTAGTTCAGGGTTATTCGACTGTACTTCCTGGGTCAAAGCATTCAGCGAAATACGCGCTGTCTTTTTGTCAGCCGCCTGAACAGCAGGCAAGCTACCGAAAAGAGCTATCAAAGTGATATTACTGCTGAAAAGGATGCGTTTAAGATATTCTGATTTCATATGATTGTAGATTGATTTTGATTAATTGTTAAATTGATAAATAAAAAAGCGGAAGGGGCTTGAGATAGGTGAATAGGCTGCCTGGCTGTAATTACAGACAGGCACAGCCAGAGCATCAAAACCCTGAAGTAAAGTTCCGGAGGAGCTCTAGAGAAAAAGCAGCGAGGAAAAACCTTTATGCTGCGGGAGCTCTCCGCTTAGTTTCGATTGGGAGGATGATCGATCCCGTCCGAGAGTTTGGCAGGTTTGAGAAACTGGTTGGGGAAAAATTCCGAGCTAGAAACAGTCAAGCCCGGGCGGGCAAAAGGAGAAATTAAAGTTGCTACTCCCGGAGAACAATGGGCGCATGAGCAGTCACCTGCAGGGAGTGCAGGATTGGGCTTGTCGTCGTTATCAGGTATTTGCCAATGAGAAAGGAATTGGGAAGCTATCGAGGGTAATGAAAGCGTATCGTCGGCAACAAGTGCACTGGTTTCTTCACCTCCGCAATGGTGGTGCGTTTTGTACTGCGCCGAAATTTCGTGCATATAACTAACGACAAATAATACGCTCAAAACGAGCGATAGCCAAGAGTGGCGCTGGATTAGCTTTATTGTCATCGGAACCTAGAAATACCGGTGGTAACCAAATAGTAAATACAAGTGATGTCAAATTTAAGTCTCCCAAATCGCATTATACATTGCAATGCTCCGGTTTAAAAGGATTTCGGCCTAGCTATAATTTTGACAGTATCGCACGAAAACCGGGAACCAGCCTGATGAAAGGCTATCACCGCCAGCGAATTCATGACCCGTAACAACGGCCTTACGCTCATCAAGCCCTTCTCAGGAAAGATGACTCCCGCGATAGTTCACAAACCGGGCACAGCGCTCGATAATCCAAGGCAGCACTATCAAATCAGTCAGCAATGCCGAAATAGTAATCACCGCTAGAATGATCCCCGTATCCCTCATTGAGGTGAAATCCGACTGAAGAAAAACCGAGGCAGATAGCAGTAATACCACGGAGCTCAGCACAATCGCAAATCCAGCGGAAGCCAGTGCTTCGTTCAAATGCGCTCTTAACTTTCCCTCCTCCCCACTCTGATTGATTTGCCGAAACCTCACCATCAGATGAATCGTATCATCCACTGCCAGTCCCAGCCCCACTGAGAAAATAATGGCCACTCCCATTCGTAGTGGGATATCCAACCATCCTGCAAAACCCGCCGCTACGAATAATGGCAATGCATTGGGAATGAGACAAATCAATGCCAGCAAAGGTGATCGCAAAGCCAAGGCCAGGACAACGGTAATGGCAATAAGGGAAAAACCTAAACTGCGAAACAAAGTCTCCGTGATCAGATTAACACTGCGATAAGCCATCGCCGTGTAACCATTAATTGAAATATCCATCGCCCCTTCCATCTCCGCAGTAATTTCATCAAAACGTTTTTCAAATGCATTGAATTGATTCGATCCGAAATCACCCGTGACATAAAAAACCACGCAAGCGCGGTCCGCAGAACGGTTGAGCAAATTTTTAGGAAACACCGGAAGTTCACCCAAGGCCCTCACTCCCAGATAGGGACCATCCTTGGTTTCGATCACATCAGACGACAACATGAAACGGATAACATCCGCGTAGGAGCTTGAACCAACCACGCCTTCGACAGAGGACAACTCTGACTGCAATTTTTCCACAGCAGCAAAAACCTTGGGGTCATCAAGCGCGGCGTTGATCTCCACTTCAACCCTATCCGTGCCTTGAAAATTCTGTGCAAACCACTGAAGATCGCGAACTGATTCCGCCTCGAGTGGCAATTCATTGGATATCGATGTATCAACCTTCAGCCAAAAAACACCCATCGATATGGCAATCAACACTGCAAGAGTTGGCACTGCCAGTCGCTGCAACCTTCCGGCATCAATCGGAAAGCGATTCCCGCGCAGCCATTCCCCGCCTCTGCCTGGAAAAAACGCCAGAGCAACTGGTAAAAATACCATCGCGGAAAAAAAAGAAATACCCACACCGGCGGCGCACCACAAACCAAACCTCCTAACTTCCTCATGCCCGGTCAAGGTCAAACTGAGGAAACCAATCGCTGTTGTCAACGAGGTCAGCACACAAGCAACCCCAACACCGCGTAGCATAATTTTCATCGCCTCACTGCGATCACTGCCTCTGGCCCGGGCTTCATCAAACTGTCTCTGCATATGAACTGAATCACTCAATCCTATCACCATGATCAGCAATGGCCCTGCCAAATGAATCATTCCTAACGCCTGCCCTGCTGCTGACAAAGCCCCAAGATAGATCAGTTGCCCTGTCATGGCCGTGAGCAATGGCAGGTAAGCCATTCGAAACGAGCGGAAAAACAATGGCAATACAAGCACTAATGCCAGCAACAGAAGTCCTACCATCTTGTTCAAATCACGACGCAGAGTATCCTTCATATCGCTCAATAAAATGCTCGTCCCCAACACTCGAACCGGCTTCTGCCAATTTGCCGACTCATCACGAATCGCACCAATGAAGTCCCGTAAACGCACGCCTTTCTGTTTCTCAACATGCAGGGCAATCGACTGCATGTCGTGAGATAGCAAGCGACCACGAATCGTGCTCATGCCAGGCCCATCACCGATCTCCAGCGTCACATCGTCGCTTCCGCTCAGGCGCGCCCACTCATCCAGGTTGAATCCCTGGAACTTCATTTCCAGCAACGTCCCCGGCGAATAGACCTTTTTCACCTCCGGCAACGCCTCCAATTGATCCGCCCACCTGGAAGCTTGCCGCAAGTCCTCAATCGAGATTGCTTCACTGCTTGAAACGGCAATGACCGCATGACCCTCGGCAGGAGGGAAAGCCTGATAAAATTCACGCACTTGTTCCATTTTTTCATGGTCTCCCTCGAGGATCGGTGAAAGGAAAAACTCAAAACGTAAATTAGGAATCAGTAAC
>JAADHD010000345.1:0-698 GCA_013152075.1 Verrucomicrobiota bacterium
TGGACCGCAGACTATCACTCGGTTCAATCTGTATCCTACGGTGAAAATCCTTGGAGGGGCGAGTGAAGGATTCAGTTCGGGACAGGCTCTCGATATCATGGAGGACATGGCGGACAAAAAACTGCCATCCACGATGGGTTACAACTGGTCAGAATTGTCCTATCAAGAAAAACAGGCGGGTGGCACCACAATGATTTTCGTTTTTGCCGTGGTGTTGGTTTATCTGGTGCTGGCGGCTCAGTATGAGAGTTGGACTTTGCCGGTTTCGGTGGTGCTCTCCGTTCCGACAGCTCTGCTCGGTGCGGTGGCGGGCATGATGCTGCGAGGCATGCAAAATGATGTGTATATGCAGATTGGAATTGTGCTGTTGATCGGTCTGGCAACCAAGAGTGCTATTTTGATTGTGGAATTTGCCAAGGTGGAACGTGAAGAGGGCAAGAGCATTTTTGATGCGGCGATGAATGCCACCCGCCTGCGATTTCGTGCGGTGTTGATGACCGCTTTTTCTTTCATTCTCGGGGTGATTCCCTTGCTGGTTGCTTCAGGAGCGGGTTCAGCGAGTCGTCAGGTCCTCGGCACTACGGTGTTCTCCGGAATGCTGGTGGCCACCGCGCTGAGTTTCACCACGGTGCCGCTGTTTTATTACCTGATGCAGACAATGTCTGAAAAGATGGGCGGGAAGAAGTCTGAAGCTGCTG
>JAADHD010000345.1:719-6113 GCA_013152075.1 Verrucomicrobiota bacterium
GGGGTGTTGAGGGGCCTTAAATTAATCAATTCCGCACCACAGAATTGCATGAATTTAATAACCTTCTTACTCCTTCTCCCATTCGTGTTTATTGGTGTCCATTCGTGGTTATCTTTTTAGCTATCTAGATTAGCGATCATCTGTTGTAGCTCGGAGGCGCGGTCTTTCCAGTGTTGCTGGCGTTCGCGGTTTTCTTCGATGATGGCTTCGGGGGCGCGGGAGACGAATTTTTCATTGGCGAGTTTGCTGTTCACTTTAGTCAGTTCAGCCTGGGTTTTTTCCAGCTCTTTGCTGAGACGTTTTTTCTCGGCGTCAATGTCGATCAGTCCTTCGAGTGGCATGTAGAGCTTGCCGATTGGGGTCAGGGTGACGGGAAGGCCTTGCTCGGCCTGATAGCCTTTCTCGACGCTGACTTCCTGCGCGCCGCAAAGGCGGGCGAGCACGGACAGTTCGCTGTCGATCCAATCGACGCTTGAGTCGAGGATGAAGCGGACGTTGCGGTTGGCGGCGAGATTGTATTCGGCCTTTAAGTTGCGGGCCCGGCCGACCGCTTCGTAAATAGCGGTGGTCTGTTCCTTGGCGGCGACGGCTCGTTCTTCACGCAAACCTTCGAACACGGGTTCAGTGGGCAGTTGCCGATTCATCAGGAACACTCCGTCTTCATTGAATCCGAAATTTTCCCAGAGCTCTTCCGTGATGTGCGGCATGAAGGGGTGCAATAGTGCGAGGAAACGACGGAACACGGTGTCCATGGTTTCCAAAGTGGCGGCGCGAGCTGCCGGATCGGCGTCTTCGAAAAAATCGCCTTTGCAGGATTCCAGATACCAGTCGCAGTATTCGCTCCAGAAAAACTGGTAGAGCAGTTGGGCGATTTCGTTGAATTGATAATCTGCGTAGGCTTGATCGATATTGCTTTGCAGCGCATCGAGTTTGGCGAGGATGTCGATGGCGTAGATAGATTTCTCTGCGGCGGTGACGCTGGCATCACTTTCCTGCATCTGACGATAGCGGGCAGCGTTCCAGAGTTTGGTGGCGAAGTTCCGGCCCTCGACGATTTGCTCTTCGTCGTAACGAATGTCGGTGCCCATCGGCGCGATGCGCATCAGGCCGAAGCGCACGCCGTCGGCTCCGTATTTGTCAATCAGGTCCAGCGGATCAGGAGAATTGCCAAGAGACTTGGAAAGTTTCCGTCCTTTGGCGTCACGGATGAGGCTGGTGAAAAATACATTCTTAAACGGCAGACCGTCGGCAAATTGGTAGCCGGCCATGATCATACGTGCGACCCAGAAGAAAATGATATCCGGGCCGGTGACGAGGTCGCTGGTAGGATAGAATTTTTTTACGGTGGCGGTAGGCTCACCGTCCGAATTAGTCATGGTGGCAAAAGGCCACAGCCAGGAGCTGAACCAGGTGTCGAGCACGTCTTCATCGCGCACCCAGTTTTCCTCATCGTCCGGAGGGTGGATGCCGACATGCAGGTCGGCTGCGTCCATGCTGGAATCGAGAGATTCGGCGTTTTGCAATTCTTCGGCTTTGTCCTTGCGGTACCAAACCGGGATCTGGTGTCCCCACCAGAGCTGACGGCTGATGCACCAGTCCTGGATGTTCTCCATCCAGTGCAGATAGGTTTTTTTCCAGCGCTCGGGGCGGAAACGAATTTCTTCGTTGGCAACGGCTTGGGTTGCTTCTTCGACTTTCGGGTATTTCAGGAACCACTGCATCGATACGCGTGGTTCGATCGGCACATCGGCGCGTTCACTAAAACCAACATTGTTTTCGTATTCCTCAATGCGAACGAGTAGTCCCATTTCGTCGAGTTTATCAGCGGCTTTGTCGCGGGCTTCAAAACGATCCATGCCGGCGAAGTCTTCTCCCGCCAGTTCATTCAGCGTCCCGTCGGGATTAAGCACGTCGATGATTTCCAGGTTATGTTTCAAGCCGATCTCGAAGTCGGCCTTGTCGTGAGCCGGGGTCACTTTCAACACACCTGTTCCAAATTCCGGATCGATGTGCTCATCGGCGATGATGGGAATCTCTTTTTCAGGAAAGGGGCGAATAGCTTTTTGTCCGATCAGGTGACCGTAACGTTTGTCGTTGGGATTGACGGCAATGGCGGAATCGCCCATTAGCGTTTCCGGACGGGTGGTGGCGATTTCAAGAAAGGTGCCGCGTTCGGCGGCCAACTCATACTTGAGGTAGTAGAGTTTGCTTTTCTGAGGCTTCATGATGACCTCTTCATCCGACAGCGCGGTGAGAGAAGCCGGACACCAATTGACGATGCGTTTGCCGCGATAGATCAGCCCTTCATTGAAAAGGTCGACGAAAACCTTGGAGATCCAACGGGAGTAGTCTTCATCCATGGTGAAGCGTTCGCGTTCCCAATCACAGGAGCAGCCGAGGCGCTTCAATTGTTTGATGATGATGCCGCCGTGTTTTTCTTTCCAGTCCCATACCCGTTCGAGAAATTTTTCGCGACCCATATCGCGGCGAGTGATGCCTTCTTCCTTGCGTATTTGTTTCTCAACCTTGCTTTGAGTCGCAATGCCGGCGTGATCGGTGCCCGGCAGCCAGAGCACGTCTTTGTCTTCCATGCGCGCACGGCGAGCGAGGATGTCCTGGATGGTATTATTGAGCACATGGCCGAGATGAAGAATGCCCGTTACGTTGGGAGGCGGGATGACGATGGAAAAAGCCTCGTCTGAAGAATTTTCGTTGCCACGGAAGCAGTCGTTGTCGATCCAGCGGCTGTACCACTTGGTTTCAACATCTCCGGGTTGATAGGCTTTGGATATCTCGGTCATGGAGCGGAACTATTCGACGCTGAGGGCCTTTTGTAAAACTGAAATCGAGGGGGGGAAGGAAACCACGGATTACACGGATTACACGGATAAGAGGATATAAGAAGTAGTTTTGGGGTGTGAAAAGAATCGAGACAGTAAAATCATCTCGTGGTTAATTGATTCCCATGACCTCCCTATATCGTTTTGTGATCGCTATCCTGAGTCTGGCAGTGGTTTCCCAGGCTGTGGCCGACGACTGGCCGACTTATCGAGCCAATGCTGCCCGTGATGGTTATACAGCTGATTCTCTGCCTGCCGATCTCTCCCTGCATTGGACCTGGAAATCTCCTCATCCGCCTCATTCGGCGTGGCCGCGTTCGCAGCGGATGATTTTTGACCGCGTTTTCCATACCGTCATCGCCGATGGACGGGTATTTTTTGGCAGTTCTGTCGATCATCAAGTTCATGCGCTCGATGCCAAAACGGGCGAAGGGTTGTGGACGTTTTTCACCGGAGGGCCAGTTCGGTTTGCGCCCACGGTGTGGAGGGAAAAAGTCTATGCGGTGAGCGATGACGGGTATCTTTATTGTTTGGGTGCCGCGAGTGGAAAGCTTATCTGGAAACGCAGGGGTGGTCCGGATGATCGGAAAATATTGGGTAATGAGCGGATGGTTTCCTCATGGCCTGCACGAGGTGCTCCGGTCATTCACGATGATGTGCTGTATTTTGCCACAGGTATCTGGCCGACGGATGGCATCTTTCTTTACGCACTGGATCCCGTCGACGGCAAGGGGTTGTGGAAAAATGACAAAACTGGATCCATCTACATGCCGCAACCACATCCAGGAGCGGAAGCAAACAGTGGCACTTCGGCCCAGGGTTATTTGATGGCGAGTGGTGATCAACTATTTGTGCCGACAGGGCGAGCCGTGCCGGCGGTGTTTGATCGCAAAACAGCGGAGCTGAAATATTTTCACCTGCAGGCGAATACCAAAAACGGAGGGGCGGAAATCATGGCGCTTGGTGATCTGTTTTATAACGGTGCGCTCCCTTTCGAAATCAAAACCGGTCAATCGCGCCTGCCTGCAAAAAAGAAAATTCCCGGCGAGCTGACCCGCTTGGCAGATGGCTCGCTGGTGCAGACTTATCGTGAAGCGGTGACGGCCTATAAATGGGCAGAGGTAGAAAAAACGGATCGTAAAGGAGTTGTTACGACGGAGAATCAATTGCAGGCTTTGTGGTCAATTCCCAAGATTGGGGAATCGCGGGTGATCATCACGGCTGGCGATACCGTGGTTGCCGGTGGTGGCACCAAAACGATTGTCGGGCTGGACAGCAAAACGCAGAAGACGCTTTGGCGGCATCGGGTCGATGGGGTGGTTTACGGTTTAGCCGCAGCAGACGGGCAATTGTTTGTCAGCACGGACTTGGGGACGATATATTGTTTTGGGGCAAAAGCAGCAGAGAAGCCCAAAGTGATTACGGCGAAAGTGGTGCCGTATCCCGAAGACCCGGTTGTCGTCAAGGCAGCTGATGAGATCATTCGGAAATCAGGGGTGAGCAGTGGGTATTGCCTGGATCTCGGTAGCGATGATGGCGCATTGGCTTATGAACTGACCAAACGCAGTGAGCTTTATATCTGCGGTATTGAAAGTGACCCGGCAAAGGTGGCTCTCGCGCGTAAAAAACTGGCGGCGGCGGGGGTTTACGGAAACCGGGTGGTGATTCATCAAGGGGAATTCGATAAAACCCTTTACCCGAAATATTTCGCTGACCTGATTGTTTCGTCGCAAGCTTTAAAAGAGGGGAGTGGTATTCTCAGTGAAAAAGAAACGTTCCGCCTGCAACGGCCTTATGGGGGCATGGCAGTTCTCGGGAAATCCAGCGCCTTGAAACTGAATAAACGTGAAGCTTTAAAAGGGGCCGGGGATTGGACTCATCAGTATTCCAATGCGGCTAATACCGGAGCCTCGAAGGACACTCTGATCAAAGGGCCACTGAGCATGTTGTGGTTCCGCGATGTGGATGTCGAAATGCCGAGCCGACATGGCCGCGGCCCGGCTCCCTTGTTTTACGAAGGGCGTCTGATCGTTGAAGGGATTGATGAGTTAAGGGCGGTCAGCGCTTACAACGGCCAGGTGCTGTGGTCTTATTCCCTGCCGAAAATTCTCAGTGCATTTGACGCAGAGCATCTGATGGGCACGTCGGGAACCGGCAGTAACTTTTGCATCAGCGATGGCAGTGTGTATCTGCGCAAAGGGGATCATTGCGTGCGCATCGATGCGGCGACAGGGAAAAAGTTGATGGAATTTACCGCGCCTAAAGTCGAGAAGGATCCAGCTATGCCTGATGTCTGGGCTCATATTGCCTGTGAGAAAGGCATCCTGTTTGGGTCCGTAGCCAACACCGGATTTGTGGTTGGTTTTCGATATGGGAAATCGGATATGGAAACGCAATTCACCCAGTCGAAGCTGTTGTTTGCAATGGATGCCGAGAACGGAAAAACAAAATGGCAGTTCAAAGCAAAATACGCGATCAAACACAACACTATCGCCATCGGTGACGGGAAAGTTTATTTCATTGATCGCCCCACTTCCGAAAAAGATGAAATGGA
>JAADHD010000168.1 GCA_013152075.1 Verrucomicrobiota bacterium
TGCAGCCCACATGAGCGATGATCACATCCGCTCCGGCTTCAGCCATCGCCTGCGCCTCTTTTGGTGATGCAACATATACAATGGAAAAAATGTCCATCTTGCGTGACAGAGCGACGGTTTCCACCTCTTTGTGTACACCCATCCCGGTCTCCTCCAACTGCTCGCGAAAATTTCCATCGATGATCGAGTGAGTGGGAAAATTGTTCATGCCGGAGAAACCCATCGCCTGCACTTGTTGCAGCCAGTGCCACATCCGGCGGCGAGGGTCAGTGCAGTGGACACCACAGATCACCGGAATTTCCTCTACCACTGGCAGCACCTCGAACTCGCCGATCTCCATCGCCGTGGCATTGGCGTCACCATAACCCATCATCCCGGCGATCGAACCATGACCCATCATCCGGTAGCGACCGGAATTGTAAATGATGATCAGATCCGCTCCGCCTTTTTCAATAAATTTGGCACTGATACCCGTGCCGGCACCTGCGGCGATGATAGGTTCCCCTTTTCCCAGAGTGTCCCGTAACCGCTCAATGACTTCCTCTCGTGTGTATGGGTTCCCGACCCCTGTCCATGGATTTGGCATACCCGACCCTAAACCACAACCCTGCTCTATCCATAGTCCAAATACACATTTGGATTCCACCCCAAGTTGACCCGCAATGCAAGCCCCTCCCCACCGCTACCTGGCTTGTTTCTGCTTTATCCATTTGGCCGATTCGGGTCGCCGAGGGCCTTTATCAAAAAATCTTTGACCACTGCCAATTTGATTGTAATCGCCGATGTCGGCCCTGGCCTCATTGGCGACTTCCAGCAGTCGGGCCACGATTTCCGGATGAGCTGCAGCCACGTCTTTGCTCTCACCGAGATCTTGATCCAAGTTGAAAAGCAGAGCTTTATCCGGCGAGATGTTATCCCGCAGAGCGATGTGGGTGTTGCGAGTAAATTTTTGCCACTTACGGCCTGCAACTCGTGGCAGATGCAATTTCCACGAACCTTGACGAACCGTTTGCAGTTCGGTCGTCAAATAACCGAAAAAAGTTTTGTCCCGAGTCGCCTGATCAAATTTTCCCTGCAATAAGTGGCTGATGTCCTCGCCGTCAATCTTGCGATCACCGGGGACATCCGCCCCGCCCAGAGCGGCGAAGGTAGGCAAAAGATCCATGGTGGTGGCGATGGAGGAGCAGGTGGTGGCGGGATCAATTCGGCCAGGAGCCCAGAAGATCGCGGGGATCCGGGTGCCGCCTTCCCAAGTGGATACCTTACCACTGCGCAGCGGCCCCGCCGATCCACCGTGATCCTCCGGTCGACTGCCATCTTTGCGCCCTCGATTTTTGCTCAACCAAGGGCCGTTGTCCGAGGTGAAAATAACATAGGTCGATTCGGCCAATCCCATTTTCTGAAGGGCGTCAAGAATCCGCCCGGTGCTGTGATCGATTTCGTTGATGACATCGCCGTAGAGACCGCGAGGCGATTTGCCACGAAAATCCTTTGAGGCTGCCAATAGGGTGTGTGGCATGGTGTGGGGAAGATACACAAAAAAAGGACGCTCCTGATTCTTGCCGATAAAATCAATGACCTCGTCGGTGTAGCGTTTTGTCAACGTGGACAAATCCGTCTCTTTCTCGATCAGCTTTTCATTGCGATAGAGATCCACGCTTCGATCATTGCTGGACGGCGTGCCATAGAAATAGTCGAAGCCCTGATGATTGGGCATAAGCTCGGGATTAAATCCTCTCTGTTTATGACCCGCCTGATCCCACTTGCCGAAACAACCCGTCGCGTAGCCGCTTGTTTTCAACACCTCGGCGATCGTAATCTCCTTACTGTGGAGAACGGGATGGGTATTTTTACGGTTGTTGGCTTCAGCAACGCGCATCGGATAACAACCGGTGAGCAGTGCCGTTCGACTGGGACCGCAAATGGGTTGGGCATAAAAAGAAGTGAAACGCATTCCCTCCCGCGCCATTTGATCAATCCGAGGCGTAGCAATTTTTCCGCCAAAGCACCCCAAGTCCCCATAACCGAGATCGTCGGTGAAGATGATGACAAAGTTGGGCGGAGAGGTTTCTTTGTCGGCCGCATTTACGACTCCGGACGCAAAGGTAAGTATAGCCAGGATAGTAAGAAGGTTTTTCATGGAAGGCAGGAATTTTCGTTACTTGTTAAAAATAGCATCGGAGTCAGGGGCGCGGTGACACCTCTTTCGCCCAAGCTTCGTGAAGCCTGCGCAAACGGTTGACGATATCAGGTTCATCCGCCGCGTGGTCAGCGACTTCAGGATCTACTTCCGCGAGATTGTGCAGACTATAGTGAGCTTTGGCCTTGGCTCCTCGTCCCTGTTTGCAGATGAGTTTCCAATCGCCCTCCCGCACTGCCCAGGACTTGATCCATTGAAAATGAAGAATCTTATGTGGCGAAGGCGCATCAGCAAATTCTATCACGGATAACAAACTTCGACCGTCCAGTTTTGCCGCAGGCGGCCCGGCATCGCACATTTCCAACAGTGTTGGAAACCAGTCCATGACGGTGATCGCTTGATGACGCACCGCTCCCTTAGGCAGTTTTGCAGGATAGCTAATGACGGCTGGCACTCGGATCCCGCCTTCGAGAAAGGTTGATTTGTGACCGATCCATTTTCCCGTATATCCACCTCCACCATGAGCACTATAGTAGTGACCTTTTGGCAATCCGCTACGGTGATTGTCTACTTCAATCCGCTTGTCCTCGACCGAATGCCCGTTGTCGCTCATATACACAACAATGGTGTTGTCGAGCAGTCCAAGTGATTCCAATCGCTCTATAACACGGCCAATATTTGCATCCGTCATGGTGACAAAAGCGGCGTAAGTGCGGCGTGGTTCTTCAAGACCATCATACATCTTGAGGAATTTTTCGGGAGCCTGTTCAGGATAATGCGGAGTGTTGAAGGGAAGGTAGAGGAAAAAGGGTCGGTCCTTGTTCACAGTGAGAAAACTCAACGCTCGCTCAACCATCAGATCGGGGAAAAACTCACCAGGCTTAAATTGCTCCTGTGTGCCTTCGTAGAGATCATGGTAGCCGGTCTGATGCAAATAGTAGTGATTGAAGTTGTCAATGAATCCACCCCGCAAGCCAAAAAACTCGTCAAAACCCTGTCGGGTCGGTCCGGAATCTTCCGCCGCACCCACATGCCATTTACCGAACAGCGCGGTGCGGTAACCTTTCGCTTTGAAAGCCTCTGCAAGCGTGATCTCTTCAAGGCTCATGTTGACCCCGGTCTTGGCCTTGAGATTCCCCTGGGTCCAGTCATTGACACCACCACGTTGCGGGTGCCGCCCGGTCAATATCGCGGCGCGCGTAGGACAGCACACGGTATGGGCATAAGCCTGAGTGAAGCGGACCCCGGTCTCCGCCAATCGATCGATATTGGGTGTGCGCAAATCCATCGCGCCATAACAACGCGCATCAAGTGTTCCCTGATCGTCCGTCAACATGATGACCACGTTTGGCGGACTATTGATATCAGCGCCAAACAACCCGTTGGCAACAACGAAACAGCCGATGCAGATTAAGAAATATTTTATACTAACGGACATCCTACGTTTTTCTGGAACAAGTTTTTCATGCGGTAGGCCAACCTATCATCAATTTTAAACGTAGCCCTACCATCACATTCAACAGCAAAACAAATCCAGCACTAAAACTATCCACGACAACCTTCCAACAAGTCGGGGGAAAATTCCATTACGCAGATCCACATATACATTTCGTAAGAAAAATCACAGCGTTAACCACAGCTATCTCTTTGGCGAAGCACACCCTGCGAGGGAAAAAATGGTCGGGACGAAAACCAACATGCAGGCCGATGGCCTGAAAATTATGAATCCGCAGTAGCGAATCAAGAGCGCTCGAACTGCGTTCTCATCCTTTCACCTTACCCCCTGCGGGGGAAGTGGTCGGGGCGAAAGGATTCGAACCTTCGGCCTCCTGGTCCCAAACCAGGCACTCTAACCAAGCTGAGCTACGCCCCGAACCGTCCGTGTGACCTATTAGAACCGATATGGCACTGCCAAATCAACGACGGGAGCTGACTGTGGCCGCAACCTGGGCAACTTTCAAGTAGCAATATTGAAAGATCTCCATAGTGTCATTTTTCGGATTTCAGCGTCTTCTGCAAAAAAGCAATGTCTTCCGGCGACAGGTCATTGAAATTTCTCACCACCTCTTCCCCATCGGAGCCGACAAAAACCCCCGTGGGGCCATTGGCCGACACCAAACCGGCTTTCAATGTCTTGCCATCCTTGAAGGTCCACGTACGTTTTCTGATCAGAAAATCAGGCTCTTTCCCCATATCCGCAATCTTGTCACCCACCTCGCCCTCTACCACCTTGTCATCCTCGAACATCTTCGCAATGGTCTTACGGATCTTAGTGATGTCCGTCTCAAGGCCCCCTTTGGCCCGCGCCAATTGAATCATGGTTCGATAAGTCGAGGCCTTGATGCCGGATGCGGATGCGATCAAGCCGCCCTCCGCATTGCTCACGGCAGCCATCGGCGCTTTCTCCGGATCAAGCTTAAACTTGCCCGAAAAGATCGCCCGATGAGCTGATTGGCTGTTTTTGCATCTTACGATCACAAATTCTTTCTCCGACAAATCCAGATCTTCATCGAGAATTTTCTCCACCGCCTCCGACTCTTCCGAAAGGTTCTTCAACATCACGAACAGCAAGAGCTGATTCCCTTCCTTGGCAGCGGCAATGGCAGGTTTGATCTTGGTGAAAGATTTTGGAGCGGCCAGAGCCTGCATACTGCAGAACGCCAGGCAGGCAAGCATGCAAAAGGATCGATGACAGGAGAACAATGTGGAAGTTTTCATAATTAACGAAGGCAAAAACGATGCAGCGGCGCAATTTAGAACGGAAGACCTGAATCCGCAAGAAAAGCCAACGGCCCGCTTCCCTGTTGCCAGTTGACCAAGGCCTACGCTCAGACTACTTAAGAAGCATCATGAATCCGGAACAATCAGCCGTAAAAATCACCGACGTCTCACTCTACTTCATTCCCGTGAAAATGAGGGTACCACTGAAATTCGGGAACCAGGTGATGGACTCCGTGACATGCGCCCGGGCAAAAGTCACGGTGGAAGGTGCCGACGGAAAAACGGCAGTCGGTTGGGGGGAGACCCCCGTAGCAGTCGGCTGGGCCTGGCCCGCTCCTGTGGATTATGAAATTCGTCACACGGATATGAAAAATTTCACCGAACTCGCTGGTCGAGATTTTGCGAAAGTTAAAACCAGCGGTCACGCTTTCGATATCGGTCACGCTTTTATCAACGAACGCCTAGAGGAGCTGCGTATCGAATTCAACGCCGGCAAATCTGATGAAGAATCTTTGCCTC
>JAADHD010000248.1:0-1328 GCA_013152075.1 Verrucomicrobiota bacterium
GGTGTCGGCTTTTGCGTTGACCAATAGCGCGATTGAGATGAGTGCGGAGCTGGGCAAGGATCAGAAGCGCACCTTGGAAATCCAACGCTGTCTTGAAGTTTTTCGCAACCATCTTGAATCCCTGCCCGGCAATGCCAGATTTGAATTGTTGTCGGAAGACACCGGAACCGACAGTTTGTCAGAACTAAGGCTATACGATGTGCCGGAAGCCTTTCAGGTCGGAGGGATCATCGCCCGCTCGGATGCAGTCAGTATTATCAGTGAAGAGGTAGGGGATGAGAGCATCAGATTGTCATTGAGATATGACACCTTTGGTGAGCGTGAGGATGATGTGGTGTCGCGTTACTTGCCTTTGATGGAGGGACTGGCTGATGTGGTCTGGCGTTTTTATAGTCCCTTGGATGAAGATTGGTTGAGCGAGTGGGAGGAGGGTCAGGGGCGACCACGATTCATTGAGTTGAATCTCATATTTGTTGATGGTCGTGACTCTATCAGGAGGGTGTTCTGGCTTCCTCCTGTAGTGAATCCCCGGGATGTGATAGAGGGAATGATCAGAGCGAATCAACCACCACAGCAGCAAAATGGACAAGCTCAGCAAGAGGGGCAACCTGGACAAGTGCCGGGAACGCCCCAACAGCCTCTTTTACCAAACCCGAACCCAAACCCCAATCAATCCATTCAACCTAACCCGGCGGGCCGGACAAATCGATGAAAGTGGCGGGCAATAGGTTATCGAAACTTCACGGTTCGCGAAGAGGTGCGGCTTTGTTGCTCGTGCTGGGAGTCATCATTGTATTAACTTTGGCAATCACGATGACATTTCATGTGGTGCTGCATGGGGCGGACTTAAACAGTGGTCGCAATGAAGCGTTACGAGCGATTCAATTAGCCGAGAGCGGGATCGCTATAGCCGTCAACCCAACAGTAGAAAAATACGACCCTATTTTGAACCAGATGTCGGAGGAGGGAGGGGGCTTTCGGGTGCGAATAGAAAGTGAAGGCAAGGCACTCAATGTGAATGCGCTTTTGTTAAGTGAAGATGTGCAGCCCTTGATAGACCTTTTCACTCTATGGGGAATGGATTTTGATAAAGCGACTTACCTTGCCGATCATTTGCTCGATTGGATCGATGGGGACGATCTTGAGCGGTTGAATGGGATGGAAAAGGATGATTATGAGGAACTTGGTTTGGCGGGTTTTCCTCTGAACCATTCTTTCTACTCACTTGAGGAAATGCGCATGGTGGCGGGAATGGAGGAAATCGAGGCGCTCAATCCGGATTGGCGAAAGAGTTTCACCATATGGAGTAGTGGCCGGTTGGATCTCAA
>JAADHD010000248.1:1390-6753 GCA_013152075.1 Verrucomicrobiota bacterium
ATCGAAGCCCGGGCAGGTGATGACGGAGAGGAGGGAACGGAGGACGACCTTGAATTTATCAGTGTGGAAGAGGCTCTGACGATCATTGGAGTATCACCGGAAAAGCTTCCATTTGTCTCTAAACGTGTTAGTATAGCCGACCAAACTCTCAGAATAACGAGTATCGGCAAGGCGGGGCAAATATCCCGCAAAGTGGTTGTGATCATACGCAATCGGGAAAGCCAGCCCATAGTCCTCCAGCGTAGCCAGCAATAGTCAGTTAAATTGGTATGTCTCAAGCGAGAAAAACAGAGCTGAACATCCTTCGACCCGATGTCGAAGACTGGTTGCTTGGTACCACGAGCCCGGAAGGCCGAATCGCAGAAACAGCCGTAGATACTTCTCTGAAAGAAGTTGATACGGATATCTGTGTATTGCCTGTAGAGGTATTGAACGTTTGCCCGCTTTGGCTTCGCGCTACCGATGATTCGATGTTGGAGGGTGCTATCCGGCTGCAACTCGAAAAACGCGGAATTCTACCGGAAGCCGGTACCGGTCAATTGATCGCTTACAAGGTGGTGTGCCGGGAAACAAGCAGAGCTCTAGTGAACGTGATGGTGCTTTCGACACAGAAGCTGGCAGAGCAAAAAATCGAGAGCATTCAAGCAAAGAGTTTTTCCGTCAGTCCGCTTTTTTATCAATTACCTGCCAATGCAATGGTGGTCTGGCGTGAACTCGGACAGGATGTGGTGGCGTTTACCAGAGACGGGGAGGTGATTCATTTTCAGGTGCTGGTAGCAGCAGACGATCATAGCTGCGCCCTCGAACTTCATTGTCTGAATACGCAGCTTGAATCGGAGGGAGTCATTCATCCGCTTGAGAATATTTTGCTAACCCGATCAACGACAAGAGAACGTCCATCCCTGGCGGAAAAACTGGACGCTCGTATGGGAGTCAAACCAGCGATTGTCGGCATCTTGTCTCCAAAAGCCAGCATAGAAACAGTTGATCTTTTACCGCCTGTTGAACAACAGCGACGACAGATGGCCAGCAAGCGGGGGCGCTACAAAAAGCTGGCGATGGCATTTGCCGCCGCTTATCTCGTCCTGTTGATGTCGATGGGAGGGCGTTTGTATTGGGGGCAACAAGTGGTGGCCACGGATAGAGAAAGACAGGAGTTTCTGGCAAACAAGGTGGCCGACGTGCGCGAAACCAAAATAAAGTGGCAGCAGATCCAGAGTGCCGTCGATCCTGATGAATATCCGCTGGAAATTTTATCACTCTGTGTTGAAGCGATTAATCAACGCGGAGTCCGACTCACTGAGTTTGGAATTAACAGCAAGGGAAAGATCATCTTAGCCGGAGATGCGGATTCCGTGCCCATGGCTCTGGCTTTCAAATCCACCCTGACCAGCCAGCCAAGCCTGTCCAGATACGACTGGAGCTTTCCCCAACCTCGCAACCGTAAAAAAGGGCCGGGTGCGGTATTCAAGGCGTCCGGTGCCCGTAACGATTATGTCACGAATTAGTTCCAGGGAAAAGAAACTCTTGTTTCTGATATTCGCTTTGCTGTTGATTTTCGGCAATGTGCTTGCTTTGCGTTGGTGGCGCCAGGAAATGGAGCTTGTGAAAAAAGAGCAACGTCAACTGGAGCTGGCGCTGATCGAGGATGAAGCTTTGTATGAAGAGCGTTCAGAGTGGGAGGACAAACAGGTTTGGATGGACACGGCAATTCAAGTGTTTCCTGGCAGAGAAGCGGCGGATGCTGAACTACTGAAGATAGTCGCAAGCAGTGCCCAGGGGGCAGGTGTGCGGATTGATTACTCGGAATTGTTGGAGCCACCTGAAAAAAATGAAAATCACTTTGCCCGGGCAGGAGTGAGCGTAAGGGCATCCGGGACTCTGGATCAACTGGCGAAGTGGATCTATAGTTTTCAAGAGCCTAAGGATTTTCGCTCACTCAGTAATATTGAGTTCAAATATGATGCCAAAAACCCGGGCATGGTTCATTGTCGCTTCCAGTGTTGGGAGTGGAGAAAAAGACCGTCTGGGCAAGAGATAAACGAGGTCGCGATTAACGAAAAATAATGGAGAAGAAAATCACAACTCGAAAGCAAAGCATCACCGGCTACTGTGGCAGGTGGATGCTGTTTGTTATTTTGTTGTCGCCTCCCTTGCAGGCCCAGGAGCCTGAATCTCTAGAAACCATTGAAGCTGCATGGCAGCCAAAGGTATATAAGTTCAGTCGCTACCAGAAGATGTTATCCAAAGCGCCTTTTGGCAAAGTGCCGCTAAACGCCCCACCTCCAGCTGTAGTCGAGGAAGCTCCTCCTCCCGAGGAAAAGCAACTGGCGATTGCTGCGGTTTCAGTGGTTGAAGGAAAGCCGGTGGTTTATCTGATTGATCTGAAAACCCGAGCATACCAGAAAATCAATACCGAGAAGGATAACGAAAGCAAAATCCGCTTGATTGAGATCAGCGAAGAAAGCAATCCGCGTGAGGTGGTGGCCAAGGTCACAATCAATGGTCGAGTAACAACGGTAAAATACGATACAGGTTTGTTAGACTCCAAGCCCAAGCTGGCGTCAAAAAGAAAAGGCAGGGCAAACACCGTAGCAGCAAATCGAATAGCTCAGTCACGTGTCCAGCAGCCGATCAACACCGTGACAAAGAGTCCTGCTCTGGTGCAAAACACCAATCGAGCGCAAAGTAATCTTCACCCCAGGAACCTTCAAACTGGTGGGAAAAACGTGCCTGCAAACAGAGTAGCTCCTGCTGCAGGGGGGCAGGTGCCTGTGATTCGCAGTATTCAGGATCAGCGTCGCCTTTCCACGGTGCCTCGGCGGCGAGTGATCGTGCCAGGGCAATCCTCGGTTCAACAGACTACACCCGGTCAGTAGCTGGAGGGATTACAATTTGAGCTATTAAATGATGAAAATTATTCACAGTCTATCTTCATACGGGAAATTGTCAGCGCTGGTTGTGTTGCTGGTTTCGTTATCTTTGCTGAGCTTATTCGTTCAAGCCCAGGATCAGGCTCAAACAGCGGAAAAAGCCGATTACAAATTGCAGTGGCCGAGCTTCCCGCTGGATTTGATTGTCGTAGAATATGAAAAACTGACCGGCAAAAAAGTGATCATGGATATCAACGTCATGGGAACGACCATGACGATATCAACCAGTCTACCACTGACAAAGACAGGAGCTATCACCTTTATTGAGAAAAGCTTACTGCTCAATGGATACGCCTTTGTGCCCAGTGGCAAGGATACGGTGAAGCTGATCGCTATTGGTGGCGGCAAGGATCCTCGCAGCGAGGGGGTGCCTTTTATCAGCGACGTATCCAAGTTGCCCGATACCGATCAGGTGGTGAATTTCGTAATGGAGTTTACTCACATTCAACCTGCTGAGGCGGCGACTATTATTGAGAGGGTGATGCCGTTGCATGAATACGGGCAATTGACTCCAGTTGAGGGAACCCCCGTGATGCTAGTATCAGAGAACGCTTCGACGATTCGAAGCATGGCCGAACTTAGGGATAAAATTGACGTACCGCCTACCGAGACCGAACGCAAGTCTTTCCAACTGGAACGAGCGGATGCCGAAGTGGTAGCCGAGCATTTGAATCAATTGCTCGGGGCGCAGGCCGCGATCACTCAGGCTAGAACCTCGGCGATACCGGCACGCACAACCACCATTCGCCAAGGAGCGGGGGTCACTCCAGTCCGTCGAGCACCGACAGCTCGAACCCCCGCATCGACGAACCAGAATGCATTTGCGACTTTTCACATTGTGGCAGTCAGGCGAACCAATCGGATTATGGCCATCGCTCGTCCTCTGGACATGGTTTATATAGAGAGCCTGATTGAAGAGTTTGATGCACCGGCAGCGATCCAGACTTTTCTGAAACGCTCGCTAAATTACATATCAGTAGAAGACTTTTTCCCCATCATTGCCGCTGCTCTTTCCCGGGGTGTTGATGACAGTGCAGGAGGGCAGGGAGGACGAAATACCCAACCACGCCGAAGTGCGTCAATCAATGCCACGCGAACCGGGGGAGCGGGTGGAACCAGCACTTTGTCGGGAGGTGTGTCGCTCGGCGAACCAGAAGACCAGGGAGCGCCTCAGTCGATGGTGGTAGGAAAAACGCTGCTGATTTCCAATCCCGAGGACAACAGTGTTCTGGTTTCCGGCCCACCTGAGCATCTTGAGATTGTTAAAGCGCTACTCAAGGAAATGGATGTCAAGCCAAGGCAAATTTATCTGTCGACAGTAATCGGTCAGTTGACCATTGGTGATGACCTCAATTATGGGATCGATATAGTGCGCACGGTTGACCAGTTTCGGCTAGATCAAGACAGCGTTCGCGGGGCGGGTAGCTTTTTCACTCGGGGAGACACGGGAGCTGTCGTAGATCCTGACCTACTCAACCAAGTAGCGGATTTACCATCTACAGCCGGGCTGAGTGTTTATGGCAAATTTAATGATAAACTCAGTGCCTATCTCAGTGCGCTTGAGGCCACCAATCGCTTCAAAATTCTTTCCCGCCCATCGGTGGTGACTCGCAACAACAAAAAGGCTGTCATATCAGTTGGAGAGCAGGTGCCGGTGCCCAGTCAGACCCTGACCAACCTGAACGGAGGCTTGGTCAATCCGGGCTCTGTGACCTCGAATATCACCTTTAGGGATGTGGTGCTCAAGCTGGAAATCATCCCTCTGATCAATTCGGACAATGAAGTGACGCTCCAGGTCGCACAGGTCAATGATAATATCGTCAGTAGCATCGTGATTAGCGGGAACGAGATTCCGGTTATTGGAACACAGGAGCTGACAACGACAGTCACCGTGCCGAATAAAGATACGGTGTTGCTGGGCGGCTTGATTTCAGAGTCTGACAATGAATCCCATAACGGCTTCCCTTGGTTGCTTCGGGTGCCTATCATCAAACATCTGTTAGGTACAACTCAAAAATCCACCCGGCGGCAGGAGCTGTTAATTTTTATCCAACCCTTCATCATCAATAACAAAGAAGACCTTGCACAAGTGCATTTAGATATGACCCGGAGGGCGGAGATTTCAGATGAGGGCGTGGAATTTGCGATTCCAGAAGTCAAAGCAGAGAGAGAAGAAAGCAAGCGCCGTTGGTTTGACTTTTTGAAGAAAAAGAAAGAACCGGTTCCGATTCGTGGGGCATTCACCGAGCCACCTGAATATCGGAATCCCCGGGCCGTCCCGATAAAGACAGGAAGCTCCAAGCCCCAGAATTAAGAGGTAATTATTTCAAGCCTCCAGAAGCACCCTGGATCGTTCAATAAACTGAAACAGTGTCTTTACGAAACCAGAGTTTAAATCTAAACCTAACTCACGCATCAATAACTTCGCAC
>JAADHD010000156.1 GCA_013152075.1 Verrucomicrobiota bacterium
AATACGATATTCCAATCCCAAAGTGGTAGTCCAGGTGTCGGACTGGAAACCGTCCAACGCACCAGTAAGGCGATCCTGATCGTAACGACCAAAGGAGCCGGTGATGAAAAATTCCCAGTTATCGGGAAGCATATTGGCAGGAGCGGCTTCGACGGCCACATCCTTGCCCGAAGCGATTTCACCAGAAGGAACTGTTACCGTGATTTCCGAAACTCCACTGGCCAGAATGCTGGGCCCCATTATCATTGCGAAAGGATGTCCGGCGCTCGTATCGAGGTAGGAAGCCGCCATCCATTCAGCGAGATCGATTGTTTGTTCACGGCCCTCAGCCATTCCAAGAGCAACGCGGTAATCCACATGCAGATCACCCATGAACTGGAAGTAGCGCACGAGGCTGGGTGATGGGTCGGGGCGGCGCTCGGAGTAGGTCGAAGTGAGGTCCGGGTTTTTCAGTTCTCCCTCAATCGCTTTCAACCTCTTATCGATTTTCTCAATATCGGCGTCGATTTTTTTCAAGTCTTTTTCAAGATTACCCTTCTTTCGCCTCAGGTTTACTAACTTGCCATCATGGATTATTCTCCCGATCTCGGTATCCGGGACAGGTTGTTTCTCAAGCTCTTCGAGTTCCGTAGTCGTCCTGTCTAAATCAGCCTGTAATTTTTTTCTTTTCTTCTCCAGCTTGGCTTTCTTTTTCTTCAGCTTTTTCCGCTCCTTCAACAATTCTTTGCGCGTTTTCTCGGGAGCACTATCCTCTGATTCTGCCGTTGATGTTGGCCTTAAAGAGTCGTGGTTTGGCGAAACCTTAATGCGCTCATCATGTATGCGAAGATAATAGTCAAAATAGTTAATCCTGTTTTTAAGCCCCCGCTGAACCGTCCCCGCCGTGGCCTTGAGCCCCTCCCGAGTTGCATTGTTGATAGCGGGCAAATTCTCGGCTGAATCGACTGTCCTCCCTGCCTCGACGGCATCTCCATCGGGCCTCCTTGGCGGGTTTCCCACTTCCACCACTCCCGCGCGAAAAACCCCTCCCCCTCCTGATAGATGCTGGGAATAAGCAACGTCAAGATGTAACCCAAGCACTAAGGCCAAAGCCACCAGGCATTTAAGAAAATTCCTGTGACTTCGAGAGATTAGAAAACGTTTCGATGTGATCATGGTATACTACAGTGGTTAAAGAAGCCCATAGGAACAAATTGAAAACATCCAGTCAACTACTAAATCCGCCGTGCACATTACTGGAGCCCCTTGCAATCGATCACTGAATGAGTGAATCTTAAACCCCACCCCATTACAAAATACTTTTCCAAGTGAACAAAACAGAAATCATCGACGCCATCCGTATGGGTTTAAAAAAAGACTTCGACACCTTTCGGCGCGCCTCGCAACAAACACGTCAAAGCGGCAGTGATGATGAATCTAAATCCGACGGCAAATACGACACGCAATCCACCGAAGCCAACTATCTAGCCGACGGACAGGCAAAACAAGCCCAAGAAGTCGTCCAGGCAGCTGCTGCTTATGATGCGTTGGAGAAGCGCGATTTCGGTAAATTCGATTTCATTGAAGTTGGCGCTCTAATTGAATTAGAAATCAATAAACAGTCACAATGGTTTTTTCTCGGACCTGCTTATGGCGGATTGGAAATCTATCTCGATCACCAAAACATCACAGTCATCACGCCCGACTCCCCTCTTGGCAGCCAACTGATCAACCGTCGAGCAGGTGACCACATCTCATCGCCTGCGGCCGGCATTCTTTCAATTTCATAACCGAACGAATTTCACTATCGAGTAGCCCCCCTAACTCATGCAAACCGGTAGGGACGCGCGGCCCGCACGTCCGCAACTTGAACCGCTCCAAGTCGACCGAGCCGGTCGCCCCTACCTCGACCGTGAACTCATCTGCACTTGCATTCCCAAACATTCCACCCCATCTATCAACATGACTATCGCCTGCCTTGATCTCGAAGGAGTCCTCGTTCCGGAAATCTGGATCAACGTTGCTGAACGCACCGGCATCGATGCTTTGCAGGCCACTACCCGTGACATCCCAGACTACGACGAGCTGATGCAACAGCGCTTGCGCATTCTCGAAGAAAACCAACTCGGCCTGCCCGACGTGCAGGCCGTCATCGCAGAAATGGGGCCTATGGATGGAGCTAAAGGTTTCCTCGACTGGTTGAAATCGGAATTCCAGGTGGTGATCTTGTCGGATACCTTTTATGAATTTGCCGCTCCGTTGATGAAACAACTGGATTACCCGACTTTGTTTTGCCACCAATTGGAAATTGATTCTGACAGTGAAAAAATCATCAACTATCAGCTGCGCCAGAAAGATCAAAAACGCGAAGCGGTCAAAGCCTTCCACAGTCTGAATTTCAAAACAATCGCTGCCGGAGACTCCTACAATGATACCACCATGCTCGGTGAAGCAGGGGCCGGCATTCTGTTCTGTCCCCCGGATAACGTCATCGAAGAATTCCCCCAATTCCCTGTCACCCGTAACTACGAAGAAATGAAAGCAGCCTTTAAAGATGCAGCTTCTAAATTCTAAACTCCCCTCTATGAAAAAACTCCCCATCCTTATTGCCGCACTTTGTTTTGTCAGCCCTTTACTTGCTACTGCAGCTGAAACCACCGGCCCCAACATTCTCTTTCTGATTGGTGAACGGGAATACTTCACCGAAAAAAGCCTCACCGAATTTTATCAAAACGATCTCAAACCTCTAGGATACCGCGCCACCTTCATCACAGCCAAATCCAACGAAGGCCCCGACCGAAATGATTTCCCTGGTCTGATTGAAGCCCTCAAATCAACAGATATCCTGTTCGTCAGCGCACGCCGTCGTGCGCCTAAAAAAAATCAACTGAATGCGATTCGCAAGTATCTTGATTCCGGCAAACCCCTAATGGGAATCCGCACCACCTCTCACGCTTTTTCACTCAACGGTAAACCCGTTCCCGACGGCTGTGCTGTCTGGGAAAATTTCGACCCTGAAGTGATCGGGGGAAATTACAATGGCCATTTTAATGACGACCCTTTCGACATTGTCACCGGTGCCGGCAAAGATCATGCAATTTTAAAAGGAGTGAAGCTCACTAAATCCGCCCGTCTCTACCGATCCGGCCCCTTGAAAGCAGGAACCACTACCCTACTCGTAAGCGTAGCAAAAAAAGACCAGCCCTCCGAACCGCTGGCGTGGACCCACCACTACGGCAAAAACAAAGCCAAAGTTTTTTACACCTCAATGGGCATCGTCGAAGATTTCAAAAATCCCAACTTTCGCAAATTGCTAATCAACGCCGTGGCGTGGGCGGCCAAAGATTAATTAAATGTGGAACAGGTTTTTTAACCTGTTCATTTCTTTTAGCCTGAGCAGGTTGAAAACCTGCTCCACATTAATGCCGGGCGCCCTTCCAATCTTGACACCCCTTTGGCAAATTCGCTATAAAGGCTCCATAGCAACAATAATGGAGCTGAGGCATGTCTTATACGATTCTTTGTGACGACCAGACTTACCGCATGGATGTGCAGGATGCGATCCTTCACAGCAAAGGGGAGTTTTCAGGCAATCTAGATTTGCAGCTCACCTTTTCAGAAAACATTCCGGTAGATCAAGTTCTGCAAAATTTCCGTATCCGTATCCGTACTGGAGCTGATTCCGAACTCATAGACATCGCAGGATACGAGGGGGAGAATAATTCTTTCAACCTGACGCTGTTCACCGGACTGGATTCTCTTCCTCCGAATTTAGTAGAGGTTTTTTGGCTCTCTCATTCCGAAACCAGGGCTTTGGGAAATATCGACGTCAGCCTGGCGCGGGACAAACATGCAGGTGAACTGTCCGCAACAGGGCCGATCCCAAATAGGTCAGACGAACGCGTTGAAATCTCCGGGGGAAACAATCACTTTCCCGCGGGTCCGGCACTCCTCATATTTGCTCTGTTACTATTCGCCGCCGGATTATATTTCGGCGATTTAACTCTGCGAAGCGTTAAACTCGGCCTTGCCAGCAACGATTGGACCGAGACTCAAGGAATCTTGCTGAACGCCAAACTCCCTGTTGAATATTCGGGCGATATCGACAAGGGATACAATCGTTGGTATGAACTCTCATACGCCTACAGCGCCGTGGGAAGCGATGACAAAATAGCACATCATCGGAACTCCGAATTGGATGTCCTGAGTTCTCCAAAGTCGCGCGGCAACTTTCTTGGCATGAACACATTGATCGCCTTGCTGCGGGAATCAGCTCCTTCGATCAAGGTATATTATAACCCATCCCACCCTGAGCAAAGTGTGATCTGGAAAGGTGTGCCCTATCGAAGTGTTTCTTATGCGGTGATTACAAGCGTTCTTCTTTGCTCTTCACTTCTCCCGCTAGGCTACCCAATCAAAGACGCGACGATCAATAATCAACAGCTTTCCACCAGCTCAACTATATTATTGGCAATGGTTTCATATGGATTGTTGGGACTTGCCTACATTGCGCTCACTTACACCTTGTTTCCTTTTCTGAGACCACATATCGCTCCATTGTTGTTGACTTTATTTTTCCCGATTCTCTGCACCTCAACCTTAATCGTTCCACTGCTTGGACGATCCGTTTTCCTCTCACCGCTGAAAACTTTTCTCACGAGCGTTACCCCCCTGGCCTTCCTCGCGGTGCTCGCCTTATCCGTCTTCGGATTTGTGAGGGATGTCTGGTTCGTTCACGACGAATCCCTGGAAGAATACCAACTAAGGCCCGCACAATTAAGTGAAATGCTCGCTTCAGAAAACACCAAAGCTCTGTCATGGGCAGGCTATCGAATAGCCAGAATGGAGGACCCTCCGGACTCCGCAAAAAACCAACTACTCAAACTGACATCAAACGCTGACAGCCAAGTGCGTAAAACCGCTGTTTTTGCGCTCACGAAATACTCTGACTTCAGTGAGCAAGAACTAGCTCAGGTATTTTCTCAATTACCTGACAAGGACGATAAAATAACATTGAATAAAGTGCTTTTCTTGATGCGTCATCATTATTACCCCAAGGATAAAGTGTTATCTCTAACGAAACCAATGTTGGAAGGCACGGATACCCAAAGAAAATCCGCGTTCCGTTACCTTCGCGGCTTGAAGACAGACGCCTCCCCCTTGGCGAAGGAAATACTGAAATCAATCAAGGAACTCGACCTGGGAGCCACGATGTCCCTGGGAATCGGAGTATTAGGGGTTCTCGACAAACCCGCCGACGGAATCACCCCGCTGCTCCTAAAAATACTCGACGGTGATAACCCAGGGTCACAAATTTCAGCACTCAACTATCTTAAA
>JAADHD010000041.1 GCA_013152075.1 Verrucomicrobiota bacterium
TACGATTTCGACAGCAAAAAATACCGCAACCTGACCAACACCCGTGGATACGATGCCGAAGGCTGTTATTCGCCCGACGGTAAACAAATCGTATTCGCCTCCAACCGCGCCGGTTACACGGAAAAGCTGAATGCCAAGGATCAGGAATGGTTCGAGAAAAACCCTTCTTTCATGATGGATATCTACATCATGGATGCCGACGGCAACAACGTGCGCCGGCTCACCAAATCCCCGGGATATGACGGCGGCCCTTTCTTCAATGCCGACGGTAGTAAAATCTGCTGGCGACGTTTTTCCAGAGAAGGCGACACGGCCGAAGTGTTCACCATGAACACGGACGGCTCGGACGAAAAACAACTCACCCACTTGAAAGCCATGTCGTGGGCGCCCTACTTTCATCCCAGCGGCGACTACTTGATTTTTGCCACCAATTTGCAGGGTTTTGCCAACTTCGAACTCTATCTGGTTGATGCCGAAGGAAAACATGAACCTGTCCGAGTCACTTACACCGAAGGCTTCGACGGTCTGGCCGCTTTCTCACCCGATGGCAAAACCCTGGCCTGGACCACCAACCGGACTTCGAATAAAAAGTCGCAGATTTTTCGCGGCCAGTGGAATCATCAAGCCGCTCTCAGTTTGCTTGGATTAAGTGGTGAAAAATCGGCTTCGCCAGCCTTCGCCAGCAAAGCTCCGACGATCGACACAACGGCAGTTGACATCACCGAGAACGACCTGCGCCAGCACATCTCCTACCTCGCTTCAGAAGAACTGGAAGGTCGTCTTACCGGCACTAAAGGTGCCAAGCTCGCAACCGCCTACGTGGCCGATATTTTCAAGGGTCTGGGTCTGGCACCCGCAGGAAAAGACGACTCCTATTTCCAGCCCTTTGATTTCACCGCCGGCGTCGATCTTGGCCCGGACAACAAACTCAACATCCAGACTTCCTCTGGCAAACTCGACAAAAACGTCACTGCCGACAAGGACTGGCGCCCACTGTCATTTTCCAAAACTGGCAAGATCGAAAAAACCGGAATCGCTTTTGCCGGTTACGGGATCGAGCTCAAGGAAAGCACGGATGGGGAAGGCAATAAATCCGAAGCCTATTCATCTTACTTTCATCTCGATGTAAGTGACAAATGGGTGATGGTTTTCCGTTTCTCACCGGAAGACGTCAGCAAAGAACAACGCCACCGCTTCGCTCGCGGATCAGCCCTGCGTTTCAAAGCCCTGACCGCTCGAGAAAAAGGTGCCCGCGGTATCATCTTCGTCACCGGCCCCAATTCAAAATCGAAAAACGAACTGACCCGCCTCACCTTCGATGCCTCGATGGCGGACTCCGGCATCGCCGCCATCTCGATCACTCGCGAGATGGCTTCTGCTTTGCTGAAAGGCAGCGGTAAATCACTCAAGGCACTGCAAGACGAACTCGACAAGGGTGAAATGGCTGCAGGGTTCCAAATCGAGAACACTTCACTCACGACGACGATTGACATCAAACAGGAAAAACGGGTGGGACGCAATGTGCTAGGAAGACTGGTCAGTGATGATCCTGAAGTCCACAAACAACCCGCCATCATCCTCGGCGCTCACATCGATCACCTCGGCCGCGGAGAGAGTCAGGGATCTCTCGCCCATGATGACGAAAAAAACGCCATTCATTATGGCGCTGACGACAACGCATCCGGAACGGCTGCCATGCTGGAAATCGCCCAGTACCTAGTGGCACAGAAAAAATCAGGCAAGCTGAAGATGAAACGCGACATCATTTTTGCCGCCTGGTCGGGCGAGGAGCTTGGACTGATTGGCTCAAGTTATTTTGTGAACCAGGCCACTGAATCTAAAAACCCACACGCCCACAGCAAAGGCGAGCCTCTGAATAAATTACTCGCCGCCTGCCTGAACCTCGACATGGTTGGCCGTCTGAAAAAAAACCTAGTGCTTCAAGGAGTCGGATCCAGCTCAGTATGGACGGGAGAAATCGAACGCCGCAACGTGCCCGTCGGTCTGCCCATCGTCACCCAGAAAGATACTTACCTCGCCACCGATGCCACCTCGTTTTATCTGCGTGGCGTGCCTATTCTCAGCGCTTTCACCGGCGCCCATGAAGACTACCACTCCCCTCGCGACACGGTGGACAAAATCAATTTCGAAGGCACTCAGAAAATCAGTCACCTGATGGCTCTCATCGCCCGTGGCCTGATCACCAGATCTGAAGCTCCGGATTACATCAAAGTAGATCCTCCGAAAAATAAAGGCAGCCGAGGCGGCCTACGTGCCTATCTCGGCACCGTGCCCGATTATGCCCAGGGCGATATAGTCGGCGTGAAACTATCCGGTGTTGCCCAGAAAGGACCGGCGGCCAAAGCCGGCATCAAAAGCGGCGACGTGATTGTTAAACTCGGAGGCAAAGAGATCAAAAATATCTACGATTACACCTACGTCATCGGTGATGTGAAAATCGACGAGGAGATTGAAATCGAAGTACTCCGCGATGGCAAGCGAGTAAAAATGAAAATCACCCCGGGGTCGAGGGACTAAAAAGCAAGCCGCTTAGCAGCGCTTAAGAAGATTTTCCCACCACCGCATACATATTGTCACTGGTAGGAAAGCGATCCAACCAGTTGAAACGAACACATTTCAAATTAGCCTGCAGGCAAATTTCCCGCAGGGTCCGGGGGGTGAAATAGTTGACGTGATCGGGGTAACGGAATCCACACCAGCGTTTACCCGTAATGTAACGGTTCCAACAGGCGTAGTTGGGAACTTTAATCACGGCGATACCGTCGGGCAGGAGCACACGACTGACTTCCTTGAGAACAGAAAGCGGTTGATATTCGTGTTCGAGGTAGGCCGACATGATTACGACGCCGCTGCTGGAATCGGCAAGCGAACGCAAACCGTTAAGCGCATCGGCATGGAGGCAACGCCCACCGATTTTTTTCAACTTTTTGTCGGCACGTTGTGCTAATTCTGTAGAAATTTCTATACCCACCGGCAAGGGTTTGTAATTATTTTCCCGGAGCTCTTTGCAGAAGCGAATCAAAGTATCACCTTTCATGCAACCGATGTCGATGACGGTTCCGGGCTGTTCCGGCATGTGCGCAACGGCTAGATCTCGAATCTTACGACGCTTGAAAAGGCTGCGTCGGAGTTTTTTTGAAGATTGAGCAATTACGGCTTGAACAGGCGCTGCGGAATGCCTTTGGGATGTGGATTTTTGAGATGTTTTTTCCCAGGCGAAAGTGCTTTCAAGCTCTTCATAAGGAGGCGGATTGGCCAAGAAAGTATATTGGCAATTCGAACATTCGACGATCTCCCATTCGTTGCGGGAATAGTGCGGCAGTTTGACCAGATGATCCGAACTTTGGCAGAGATCACAGAGACGGTTTGAGATGGACATGAACTAGATGATAGGATGCTTACTGGGCCAATATTCAAGTGATTTGGAAATCGAACTCTTTCACACAATATACCGAATACCAGAATAGAAGCATAGTTATTATATTTCTTCATCGGCCTCTTTCCGTTCTTCGTCCAAGACCACTTCGGAACTATTTAATAATTTTTCGATTTTGTTGAGAACATCTTCCCGTGCGTGATACCAATCTTTTGCGAGAACCTCTAGAATAGTCCAACCAAAGGCTCGCAATATTCCCGGACGTAGCAGATAGCGTTCCATCGAACTATCTATGGAATAATGATCTTCGCCGTCGATGAGAATGCCTACCTGGTGTAGAATCGAACCTGAATCGCGGACAGCTAAATCCGTTTTGAAACGCGACTGACCTACAGCCTTGCTGACTTCGTATCCGCGCTCAACTAGAGCTTCTGCCATTTGCTGGATCACAATATTTGTCTCGTCGGCATTGGTAGCCGGTCCAAAATCGGCTCGGGTATTCAGCAAATTCAACACTCTCTCCGCTGTGCCTGCGTCACCTCGCGAAACCGCCGAGGAATATTCCAAAAACCCCTTCAAACAATTCGCTCCATCATTGTGCTCATTGGTTATTTGGTGATGTTTGATTGAACTGACCACCACCATGTGAATTTTGGCACGGGAAAAAATCACGTTGAGCCGCTTCTCACCACCCGACTGATTGATCGGACCGAAATTCATCCGCATGTCACCGTTCATATCGGGTGCGTAACAAATGCTGAGAATAATCACATCCCGTTCATCACCTTGAACGTTTTCTAAATTTTTGACAAACAGACCGCAAAATTGATTCTCTTCCTCACGCTCAAATTCAGCGGCGAGGCAATTTGCAAATTCTTCGTCGAGACGGGCTAGGCGACTCAGCGCCGTTTCGATTTCATCCTGCTGCGCTTCAGAAAAGGCAACAATACCAAAGCTCAACTTCGTTTCCCGGGAGAGCAGCTCGCGAACCGTCTGCGCGATGTATTCAGCTTCAGCCAAATTTCGTCGATTGCCGTAAACTCCATGCTCAAGAAAATGGAAGCTGATACTGCGAGCAAGGAGGTCGTCTACCTTATCGGAAGCCTGCTCCGCGGAATTTACCAAAATTTCCGCATTGCCACCCAGCTCCGCTTTGCGGTCGGGAATAGTGAGCAATTCGCCACTGTAAAAAGCATTGTTCGAGTAACTTATGAGCGCTTCGTGACGGCTACGATAATGCCAACCAAGCAGGGTAGATGGCAGGTTCTGCGCCGCGTGGCTGAGAAAGCTCTCCGCACTGAGATCGTATTCAATCACCTCATCGCCTTCTTCGACATTCAATATCTCGTCCTCGGATTTGTTCGTGCCGGAGAAAAAATTCGTCGGCGGCAATTGCATTTCATCTCCCACTACAATGACCTGAGCCGAGCGAAAAACCGTTGGCACAGCCTCTTCAAGTTTGATCTGACTGGCCTCATCAAAAATCACCACATCGAACTGGCCCGCCTCGAGTGGTAATGTGTCGGAGATACTGAGAGGACTCATCAGCCAGATAGGCTTCAACTTCATCACAACACTACCGCTTTCATCGCCTGCCATGTCACGAACCGAGCGATACCGCATGGTCTTTCCAAACTCGTGCTCCAGTTCCCGCCGCCCTTTGTTAAAATATTTTTTGAATACCTTCTGCTCAGACGTGAGCTGTGCTGCCGACTGGCTTGATATGCTGTAGGCTTCGAGAAATTCCGCCCTCACACGATTCACAATACGAGCCCCGTTGGTTTTCATCCACTCGCGGTAGGCTTCCTCAGCGCGACCGGTGTGACGACGCAGCACCCATCCCTCGAATCGATTCAAGGCGCGGTCTTCGCGGTAACGAGTGTTAAGGG
>JAADHD010000244.1 GCA_013152075.1 Verrucomicrobiota bacterium
CGTTCGAACGGGCCCAATACACTTACCCACAAAGCCGAATTACAACGGCATTCGAACCCATGAGAGAAAGGAATCGTCACCTGTCTGCCCGGCTTCTCCTGCGATGCGAAAGGGAACAATCTAATCTCATAGTTCAGTAAATTCGGTCGCACTCTCTAAGCCTTACCAAAAAACTGGAAATTGAAGTCGGCTACGCTCACGAAATCGAGCTGGTTTTTTTCACCAATCCATGAGAAATTATAAACATGAAAGCGATCACCCCTAACAGCGACAGAAAGCTCATCAGCCGCCGCGAGCTCATCAGCACTCTCAGCGCTAGCGCCGCGTGGGCGGCATTGCCAACATTCCGATCCACCGCAGCGGATAAAGATTCCCTGCCGATGCAGTTCTACAAGAGCCTGAGCGAAGAACAACACGTTAAGATTTGCCTGCCGGTGGATCACGCCAGTCGTCAATTCGTCAGCAACTGGTGGTATGTGTGTCCTGAGCAACGTCTCCACACTTTCTATAACAAAGATCAGCAGGATCTCGTGAAGCAAATATTCGAGTCAATGCATCATCCCGAGCATCGCAAGAAAATGAACTGGCAGGTGCAGAAAGATCTCATGGGGGAAATCAAGAACACGCCTTCGGTCGGCTTTTTTGGTACCCCTGATGACAAAAATTTTGAATTCATCTACACCGGTCACCATGTGACTCGACGCTGCAATGCCCACACCGACAAAGGAATGGGCTTTGGTGGCGCTCCGATCTTCTACGGAAATTTTGCCAAATCATTCAAAGAATCGAAAGATCACGAAGGCAATCCCTTCTGGTATCAAGGACTGATTTTTAACGAATTTGTCAGTGCCTTAGATGGTAAACAGCAGGGAAAGGTCCTGGTCGAACGAAGGCCTAGAAGCGAAAAAGAAGAAACGGTTATCGAGAAGCACAAGACTGATTTACCCGGGCTCAGTTGCGCCGATCTGAGTAAAGACCAGCAAGCCAAGTTACTGGAAACCATGCGCCGCATGCTGGTGTGTTTCCGACCCGACGATGTGAACGCCACCATGAAAACCATTGAGGACAAAAAGTTAATTGATCAGCTATTTGTCTCCTGCTACGGCGGTCGCTACGACATTGGCAATGACAAAGTCTGGGACACTTGGCAGATAGAAGGACCGGATATGGTTTGGTACTTCCGCGGCGTGCCTCACATCCACGCTTATTTCCATCTGGCGGCGTAACCTTTCTCCTTTCGAAATTTACGTCAATCCCTCAACTTCCCACCCTTTCCGGTAAGGGGAGCTGACTAATTTTGAAGCCTCCACATTATTCGAAAACTTCATCTGTTTTGCATCCCACTCCAGAGTCTCTCCTGGAAAACGACAAACAATCGTGCCAAGCAAAACGGTTTCGGTAAGTGGCCCGGCATAATCAAAATGTGAAGTCGTTTTACCTTCTCCACGAATGGCATCGACCCACTGTTGATAGCGCTTCGCCTTGGGCCATTTTTCCATTGCCCCAAACCAACCGCCTTTGCGATTGCGTCCAACATTCACATCACAGAAAGCCTGCATATTGGCAAAACGTGCGGCTCCCCGCGAATCCGTCCATCCCTTTCCTCCAACTCCAATAGAAGCAATGTTGGGCGTTTCATTGGGAGAAGCGGCCCATGAACCAATGACGGGTGAAAGACCAGAGGCGGAACAAAAAGTGAGAAAGGTGCGGCGTTTCATGAAGAAACGATAAGCCACAAAAAAACAGCTTCATGTCCGCAATTGCGCTATATTTGGAGAGACTCAACACGGATTGGCCAATTACTCAGATGAGAGCCAATCATCGTGTCGTGAGGAGCACTGTAGTGTGTCACCCACGTAGCATTAGCATCCTGCCGACGGTTTAACTGTGAAAATGGTGTCAAGGCGTGATCAACTGGACAGTCGGAAAATAGGTGCGATAACGAGCGACATCTCGCGTGATAATAGGAATTTCCAGAACTTCCGCATGTGCCCCTATAAAGAAATCTGGATGAGGCGAGGTTTTATTCCCACCTCGCTTCCGATAGACAAGGAATGCCTGCGCCGCTAGGAATAATGCAGCCTTCGGTATTTCTAAAAAATGCAATTCGAAAGGCGCAAGCGTGTCTTCCAACTCTTGGACGCTTACCGCACGACAAGACAATTCAGCATAAATCACGGGGTTGATGACAAGTCCTCCAAAATGTTCCAAAAGCTGGTTCTCCGCCCATACTTCCCAATGCAAGTCTGAGTGCAGCACATCTGAAATGACATTAGTATCCACCAGAACCGACATAGCTCAATCTTCGCCTCGGGTGAGTTGCATCAATTCATCAGTGCTTCCCCTGCCCTTCCAGATACCCCGCACCCGACTAAGGTGTTCGCGCAACTCTTCTGGCGTACGAGGTGACGGACGATGGACCGATTCCTCCAGACTCGCCGCAAGTATCGCACGAGCCTCCGCTTCCATCGAAATTTGGTGCTCAGCGGCACGAATCCGCAGCTTCCTTTTCACCTCCTCATCCAGATTCCGAATCGTTAATGTGGTGCCCATAGGAGTAATCTAAGCAATGCTAGCATTGCTGTCAATGCCAGCGACTCTGATCGCAAAGCTGAGGGTGTGAACTCACAAGAGCATCACCCACGTAGCATTGGCATCCTGCCGATGATTTCCAAGGACAACTGATTGCTATTTCTTAGCGATTCATCTCAAAAGATTTCTAAAGGGTAAGGGTCGGGAGAGAATGGCACTTAATCAGCGACCATGAGCGGTTAGAAACCGCAACCTTAAAACGGTGCAAACCGCTTCGGCAACGGACTCGTCACTACGATTTCATGCCCTTCCACGGGATGCACAAAGCTCAACTGCCGCGCGTGAAGCATGAGCCGTGGTTGATCAATCAATTCCGCGATTCGCTCCATTTTTTCGATCTCGCCATATAAAAAATCCCCCACGATCGGCGTACCGCCGTTTAAAAGATGTTTCCGGATTTGATGAAAACGTCCCGTTTTCGGCGCAGCCGTCAGAACTGAAAAAACATCAGACCCAATAGTGCACATTCGGTCGCGCACGAAATATGTTTCAGCCTCACGAAAAGGTTCGCCCTCGCTTTTTTGTAATTCATCACGCGCCGTCCACTCTTCCGGCGTTTCACCACACACCACCGCCGCATACGTTTTTTTCACCAATTGCTCATCGAACTGCTTTCGCACACAATCCACCACCTCCTGATCGAGAAGGAACAGCAATACACCCGACGTCGGGCGATCCAGTCGATGCACCGGATAAACCCGTTGCCCGAGCTGATCTCGCAGGGTTTTCATCGCTATTTGCTCCACCGGTTCAGGATCACGCCCCGGATGCACCAGCATCCCAGCAGGCTTATCCACAACGACGAGCCATTGATCGTGATATAAAATTTCCAGATTCATAACAGGCAAATCATTCGTATGGGTAACCGAAAAACGGGGCAGGACGATATTATTGCAATTTATCGCACCACCTTTCCGAACAATTTAGCCTGATTCCCGTCCTGTCCAAATATTAGTCCGACGTCTTTTCTAATGGTAGACAAACCGAACTGAACTCCCCCTTTTTTCAGCTAGGGGCTCAAATTTGGATTCTATGCGAGTTCTCAGACGGTTACAAATCTTGATAAAGAATAAGCGCAAAAAGTGAAAATATTGATATCCAAAAATCTCACAAACATGTCACTTGCGACCCTGACCTTCCTCCGCCATCATCTGAATCATCTCCATTTGCCTTGAACTATGATTGTCAAAGTTGCCCTGCCACTGATTCTCGCTTTTATCATGTTTTCACTCGGCCTAGGCCTGCGCAAACAAGACTTTACACGAGTGCTCAAATATCCGAAAGCGTTTGGCACCGGAGCTTTCAACCAACTGATCCTACTTCCCCTTTTCGCGTTTGGATTAGCCAAGGCATTCAACTTCCCCCCTGAAATCGCCGTGGGAGTGATGATCCTGTCGTTTTGTCCAGGAGGGGTTACATCCAACGTTTTGACCCGAATTGGCAAGGGAAACACAGCTCTGTCAATTTCACTGACTGCTATCACCAGCTTGATATCAGTAGTAACCGTTCCCGCCCTCGTCGCTCTTTCTGTTCACCACTTCATGGGTGTCGATGGTCCCGAAGTCGACATTACAGGTCTTGGTATCACAATGTGCCTCATCACTGCGGTGCCGGTCGCGCTCGGCATGCTGCTGACTGGAATGGCTCCAAAAATGGTAGAAAAAATCTCCACAAGCGTTTCTCGGACCGCAATCATACTCTTTGTCATTATTATTGTGGCAGCACTGGCAAAAAACTGGGCTGTCTTTTATGACAATCTTCCCACTCTTGGACCAGCTCTGGTGCTACTGAACATCATCATGCTTGCACTTGGACTGATCACTAGTCGACTTGTGAAACTAGATTCCGTTGATGCCACCACCATCTCGATCGAATCCGGCGTGCAAAATGGCACCCTCGGTATTGCCGTCGGAACCCTCATCGCCCTGAACGCAACCGAAACGCTGCCTCCGGTCACTGTTCCATCAGCGGTCTATAGCATCATCATGTATTTCATCTCAGTGCCGTTTGTTCTCTGGCGCCGAAGACTTGAAAAGTAGGCGCATGATATAAGTGGCACCCGTTAGGATTGCTCGCAGTGACTACGCCTATCCCCTTCACATGGCAACACGTTTCCAGATGCCTCTAATCTTCGCCATATTCTCGACCGTTTGCAGCTTTTGAGCATAAAAAATCGCTACTTTGAATACGAACAACGGTCGTTTAGGTTAGCTGCATGAATAAGACATTATCCTCCCTGGTCTGCTGCCTGATGCTGGCGCTGATCGTCGCACGCATAGAAGTTTCGGCGAAGCCGGATGAGACAAGTCGGCCTAACATCCTGATCATCCTCACCGATGACATGGGTTATGGCGATGTCACCGCCCTCAATAGCGACAGCAGAATCCCCACCCCCAACCTGGATCGGCTGGCAAAAGAAGGCCTGAGTTTCACCGACGCCCACTCCTCGGGGTCTTACTGCGTCCCCTCCCGCTACGGCCTGTTGACTGGTCGGTACATGTGGCGCACCCGGCTGGGATCGGGCGGCAACCTCGCCAACTTTGGCGGCACCCTGATCGAACCGGGCCGAAAAACGATCGCGGATATCCTCCATGACGAAGGATACTACACTGGATTGGTCGGCAAATGGCACCAGGGCATCGATTGGAAACTGCACGATGATAAAAGCGTGCGCGAAGCCATACAGGTGGATCCAAACTACCAGGATTTTCAAAACATCGACTTCGCCTCACCCGTCCTGAAAGGGCTCAATGATTACGGATTCGACTACTCCTTCGCCACTAACGGATCAGCGGAAATGAACCCCTGCACCTTCATAGAGAACAACCGAGCTATGCTTATTCCCACCCTCTCCTCCCAGCAGGCAAAGAAAAAGTATGGCGAATGGTATGGCCGGGACGACAACATCATTGCCGAGGGCTACACCATGGACCGTCTCATTCCGACTCTGTCAAAAAAGGCCTGCGATTTTGTCGAGATGGCAACCCGCACCAAACCCGATCAACCCTTCTTCCTCTATTATGCGATGACGACGCCGCATAACCCGATCGTCCCCAATAAGGAATTTGTCGGGAAAAGCCGCGCCGGGGCATACGGGGATTTTGTCGTCGAACTCGACCACCATGTCGGCAAGCTTCTGCGCAAAATAGACGAACTCGGAATCGAAAAAAATACAATCGTCATCTTCACCAGTGACAACGGACCGGTCAATCGCACCAAGGGGTATCGAGAAAAGTGGGTCAGAGGCGACACTTCCATTTACGGGCACGACAGCAACGGACCTTTCAGCGGCTGGAAAGGCGGATTGCAGGAGGGCGGACACCGTGTGCCGTTCTTTGTCCGCTGGCCCGAAAAAATTAAATCGGGCGAGAGTTGTGCA
>JAADHD010000165.1:0-5220 GCA_013152075.1 Verrucomicrobiota bacterium
AATCCTGAGCGTGCGATGCAGGCGGCGGAGGGCAATTGGGATATGTTGATTGTCGATGAAGCGCATCATCTGGAATGGAGTCCTGAAGAAGCGAGTCCGGCCTACGAAGCGGTGGCGGCCATTGCAGTGGAAACTCCGGGCTTGTTATTGTTGACCGCAACGCCGGAGCAATTGGGGCGTGACGGCCATTTTGCCCGTTTGCGTTTGCTGGATCCGGATCGTTTTTCAGATCTCGATGAGTTTATCGCGGAGTCGGATCATTATCAGGAAGTTTCGCAACTGGCAGACAATTTGCGTTCCGGGGAGGAATTGAAAAAAGGGGCGATCGCTTTGCTGAAAAAAATGCTCGGCAAAGAGGCAGTTCAAAAATTGAATGATGATGATGGGCCTGATGTGCGGTCTGAGTTGACCAGTTCTCTGGTGGATTTGTATGGGACCGGACGGGTGATGTTTCGCAATCGTCGCCAGGTTCTGGAAGGCTTCCCAGAACGACAGCTGCATCTTTGGCCCTTGGAATCCAAGTCGGAGGAGCTTGACGAAACTGCACAGAAAATTTTGTGGTTGTCCACCTTGTTAAGCGACAACCCGGAAGAAAAATATCTACTGATTTGTCACAGCCGGGAAATGGCTGAGAAAATTGAAGAGGCTTTGCGTGAGCATATCAGCGCCATGGCTGCGGTTTTTCATGAGGGTTTGACTTTGTTGCAGCGTGATCGCAACGCTGCCTGGTTTGCCGAAGAGGATGGTGCGCGACTTCTTGTTTGCTCGGAGATCGGCAGCGAGGGGAGAAATTTTCAGTTCGCTCACCATTTGGTGTTGTTTGATTTACCGGATGATCCCGCCTTGCTTGAGCAGCGGATAGGTCGTCTGGATCGGATCGGGCAGGAGGCAGATATTCATATTCACGTGCCGTATGTGTCGGGTTCTGCCGGGGAAATGTTTTCGCGCTGGTATCACGAGGCGCTGGGGGCGTTCGAACATACCTTGCATGGATCAAGTGCGATACAGCGGGAGTTTCAGGCCGAGCTGAAGGTTCTGGAAAGTGATCAAGATTGGAAGTCGAAGCTGGACGACCTGTTAGAGCGTGGCCGGAATTTCAAAACGAAGGTCGATCGAGAACTGGAAGTGGGGCGGGATCATCTGTTGGAGATCAGTTCGTTTGATAAATCTCGCGGTGAAGAAATGCAGGAGGAAATCAAGGACCTGGATGATGACCGCGGACTGCAACGTTTCATGTTGCGCTTGTTCGACCACTTTGGAGTGACGGTGGAGGATCTGGATGAACGCAGTTACACCATTACACCTGAACATTTGTTTTCTCCGGAAGCCTTCCCAGGTTTACCGGATGAGGGGATTTCTTTGACTTTTGACCGGGACGTCGCCTTGGCTCGTGAAGATTTGGTGTTGTTTACCTGGGACCATCCGATGGTCGCCAGCGCGATCGATGTTTTACTGGCGTCTGAAAGGGGTAATGCCTCCTTCGCCAGAATCGAAGCGGCTCCTGAGCAGGCTTTGTTGTTAGATATTGTTTGTGTGTTGGAGTGCATGGCGCCGGAAAAACTTCATGTGGATCGTTTTCTTCCGTCGCAACCGGTCAGAGCTCTGGTCGATCATGAATTGCGCGATCGGTCCAAAGTGTTTGTGCCCGAGATGATTCGTCGTTCGAAGGCGGGGCCTTCTGAGTGGTTGCAGAAAAAATCACGGGCTTTGAAAGGTACTCTGCCCAAAATGATCGAAGCTGCCCAGGCTTTAGCGGAGGAAAGCGCCGCTGAAGTTCGAGGTGAGGCAGTCGCTGAAATGGAAAAACAACTTGATGCCGAAATTGAGCGTTTGAAACAGTTGCGCGAGATGGGCCATCCGGTCAGAGAGTCGGAAATTGCCATGGCGACCGAGGAGCGTGATGCCTTGAAAAAACACTTGGAAGGCGCTGTGTTGCGGATGGATTCGGTGAGGATGATTTTGGCGACACCGGGCTCATGAGTGCGGGCGGCGAGGTTTCTTGAATTACGAGCCGGAGGCAATTAAGAATTAAGAATTAGGAATTAGGAATTAGGAATTTTTTTTAAATCAGCGTCATAAGTGGTTAAAGCCGTTGTTTTCTCAATAGGGCGAAAATTTGTGAGTGGAAAGGGGTGTTTTTTGCTAGCTCTTTGCTCTGCGGGCCGCCAACATTCCGGCGATGTTGTTTCGACGTGAAAATTTGAGGCCCTTGCTGGCTGGTCTGGCGGATGACCATCAGGTGTATCTAGGTACTAGCTCATGGAAGTATCAGGGCTGGTGTGGCATGCTCTATGATGAGGAGCGTTATCTCTGGAACAAGACTTTTTCCAAGGCGAGTTTTGAGAGGGGTTGTCTGGAAGAGTATGCGGCTTGTTTCCGCACGGTATGTGTTGATGCGACTTATTATCGATTTCCAAAAGCGGATTACATCGAGGGCTTGATGAACCAAGTGCCGGATGGGTTCAAATTTTCCTTCAAAGTGCCGGATGAAATCACCATCAAGAATTTCCCCAAAGTGAAAACTTTCGGAGATCGAGCCGGTGAGGTGAATGAGAGTTTTTTGAATCCGCTGACGCTACAGTATTTGTTTCTGCGCCATTTGGAGCCTTTCCGTGAAAAGGTGGGTACGCTGATTTTTGAGTTCTCGCATTTCACCAAAGAAGACTATACCCACGGCCAGGATTTTATTGCAGAGTTGGATCAGTTATTTTCCCAGCTGCCAAAAGACTGGCAGTACAGCGTGGAAGTCCGTAATCCGAATTTTTTACACGCGGAGTATTTTGCGACACTCAAGCGGCACGGGGTCGCGCATATTTACAATCAGTGGACCCACATGCCACCGGTGAATGAGCAGATCGGCGTGCATCCGCTTGAACAAAATGACTTTGTCGCCGCGCGTTATTTGCTGAAGCCACATCACACTCGCGAGTGGGCGGAGGCGAAAATGCAGCCGTATAGCCGGATTTATGAAATAGATCCGAATTCACGGGAGTCGCTAACCAGGATGATTAACTATTTAACATCCCGCAAAGAACGCGCCGAGAAGCCATCGTTTATTTATATTGGAAATCAGCTGGAGGGGAATGCCCTGCATACCTTGGCGGATGTGCTGGAGGGGGTGATGGGGTAGGAGGAGAAAAGCTCACGCCAAGCCGCCAAGACGCAAAGGGGGGAGAAGAAGACTAGGATGAAAGAGAATGAGATTGGGTTTTCTTCTCAACTTTGGTGCACCTCTGATGAAGGAAGGGATTTCGAGGATCGTTAATGGACTGGAAGATTCATAACCTTTGCGTCTTGGCGGCTTTGCGTGAGGCTTTCTTTCCTTGTTTTCATCTTGGCAGGGGGGCTGGGAATTGGTATTAGGAAAGGCTTATGAAGATATTTAATATGAAAGACGTTCAATCCTGTGCTGCGGTTTGTATGGGGTTGGTGTTGTTGGCTTCATGCTCTTCCCGTGACTTGCGCTATTCGCAATGGGGAGATGCTCCGCAGATGGTCGATGCGGGGCCGAGTGCGGTGACGGCTGTTGGGTCGGAGGAGGTGCCACTTGAAATCGAAAGAATGGAATCTACTGATAGCTTGCTGCCGGAACCGGTTGCCTACAGGGGAAGAAGATCGGTTCCAGCGAGTGAAGTGATGGCGAATAATAAAAAGAAACCGGCTAAAGATTTTCAAGACTGGTTGCGGAGGGGGAATTGAGGGGGGAGAGGAAGCCGACGGGGCAAGTCTGACGGAGGATGATCTGATGGCAGATTGTTGGGTGAAAAACAAAGCCATAGAAATAAATTGTGGGTAGCCATATTATATGGTATGGGTTCCCATATGAAGACGACGATGGATTTAGCTGATGATGTCCTTTTGCGAGCTAAACAATGTGCACGAGAGAGGAACATTACCTTACGTAGTTTGGTCGAAGATGCGCTTAAATCAGAATTGGAGAGGCAACAAGAGCCTGAGGTTCTCGGCGGAATGACGGTGGTGGATGGCCATGGTTTGACGGAGGAATTCAGCAATGCAAGTTGGGCAGAAATTCGTAATGCCTCTTACGGCTCTGTGTGATGATAGCCGTCGATACTAACATCCTGGTTTACGCGCATCGAAAGGATAGTGAATGGCATAGTTCCGCGAAGGCGGCTTTTGATCATTTGTATTTTGGGCAGAACGCATGGGCAATTCCTTGGCCTTGTCTGCATGAGTTTTATAGTGTTTGTACTCACCCAAAAATTTACGCGCCTCCGAGTTCGGGAGAGGTGGTTTTAGAAATGTTTTTTGCATGGGAGAATGCAAAACAACTGAGATTTCTTCATGAGGGGCCAGGATATTTGGATAAGCTTGGTGACCTTGCGAAGAAGGCGCGGATCAAGGGGGCAGCAATTCACGACGCGCGTATCGCGGCAATCTGTCTTAATCATCGAGTGACCGAGTTATGGACTGCGGACAGGGATTTTTCTTCATTCCCGGATCTAAAAATTCGGAACCCTTTGATCAATCCTGTGCTTTGAGGTATTCGCAGCGTAGATGGGTAGAGCAATAAGAGGGGAAGAGAACCGCCAATGGACGCGAATAAGAGGGAGGAAATAGGATAGGATAGAGACATTGTTTTCTAGGTTTAAAATTTTCTTCTTTTAAATCAGTCACTCTTTTTCCCGAATCTGCGTTCTTGACTGTGGACTTGTCTCGCCGAAGCGGGCCTTCTTGATCACTTTGCGTAGCTGATTGTAGGAGTGTTGCCACGAAAAACACCAAAAGCACGAAAGTGGAGATTGGATAAGATAAAAAATTCCTAACAAATATTATATTCTTTCGTGCCTTTAGTGTTTTTCGTGGACAAATTCTTCTCTTATCTCCCCCTCTGTGTAACTCGGTGAACTCTGTGGTTTAATTCTTCTGTATTATCTCTAGTTGCCGTTGGTATTTTGTGAAGCTGGTGGTCGACTTCTTGCCATCGGGCCAGCGGGTGAGAACTTCTGAGATGGTTTCTTTTGGTTTGAGAGCAACAAAGATCGTGGGGGAGGATTGGGCGAGGTAGGAGCCGCCCGCGTATATCTCGCGCACTAACTTGCGATCTGTGGATGTGGTGATTTCCACCCAGCTGCCGATTGCTGTTGGGTTGCCGTTTTTGCCTTTTAGTTTCAGGGTGCTCCAGCGCATGTTCGGACCACGAGTGGTGTTCACTAGGGTTCGCAGTGGGCCGTTGTTGGTGGTGCAGACGAGGTCGGG
>JAADHD010000165.1:5280-8413 GCA_013152075.1 Verrucomicrobiota bacterium
GAATAAGTATGCCGCTTTTTTGCGGCCAGATTTCTGTAAAAAAACCGTCACCCTTCCCTTTCAAAAATACGCCGAGCCCACCACTCATTCGACCTGTCTCTGCTTGTGGTGAATAAAAGTTCTGAGCCATCACCACATCAAGCACTCCATCACCATCAAAATCCTCTACCACCACACCAAACCCTGGAGCCATCTGCGCCAATGGCGGTAGTGGCTTGATCTCAAAATGTCCCTCCCCGTCGTTGATCAATACAGACGAATCCAGGTGTGTGAATTTCATCACGCGTGCTTCTGCTAATTTTAGTGGCGTGTATATTGTAGCTAAATCAGCTCGTGCGAATGCGTCGTAGGTCTTGAATTTCTCCCGCACAAACGGCATCGCCCCAGAGCTGCAACTCAGCCCCCGAACCGGATAAAGAGTGTCGCCTTCGTATTCTGCCTCTAGTAGGTCAACGATTCCATCTCCATCGAAGTCATTGGCATAGAGTGCGAAAGGTTTTTCAGCAGTCGCATGATACTTGGTATTTCTCCCCATGTTGGTCACCACGTAATCAATGTCCCCGTCGCCATCAACATCACCTCCAGCGATGCCCTGCCACCAGCCGAGGGCTTCGGCCAGTCCAGCCTTTTTCGTCGTCTCTACGAATTTCCCGCCTTCACCTTGTTGGAAAACCCTAACAGGACCCCAAGTTGTTGTGATCAGGAGATCAAGACGTCCGTCAGCATCAACATCTGACCAGAGAGCACTGGTCACCATCCCCGCCAATTTTAGTTCCGGTGCCACCTCATTGATCACGTCGGTGATGTGATCGCCTTCGTTACGCAATAAGCGTTGAAACGGCACCTCGTGGAATTTCCCAGGATTGACTCGTGTTCCCACGAACAAATCGACATCACCGTCACGGTCATAATCAGCGGCCGCGACGACTCCGGAACTTACAAAGACCGTTTCCTTTGGATCTGAACCAGCGCGCGCCAATCCTTTTTTACCCAAGTTAATGTATAGGCGATCCTCCAACTCAATACTTTCTCCAGCTGTAAATTCATTGCCCCCACTGGCGATATACAGATCCATGTCCCCATCACCATCGGGATCAAAAAAGATCGCTCCCATATCTTCTGAATCACGGTCCTTCTCCTTTGACAGCGCTCCTCCAAAAGTCGCTATCCAGCGACCCGTGTCTTTCTGCATCATCACCGCACCACTTTGCCCCTTTGCGCCACCGACCCAAAGATCCTCTTTGCCATCGCCATCAACATCACCAAAGGCAAGTCCGGGTCCGAGCCGGGAAAGCTTCCAGGGCAGCAGAGGCTCCCGCTCGTAATCATCAAAGAAAGACTCTCGATGCTGGAACTCAAGACCCGGCACGGCATCCATCGAGAAGAGTGTCCGCCGCGACTCGGGTTCCGGTCGAGCTGGCTCTGTCTTGAATTCGCCCTCGGGTTCTGTAATCACATACCGTTGATCGACAGCCAGGTTTTTCAGCACCTGCTTTGCACCACTTGGCCAGTCGATTTCCAATTTCTCGATGAGCTCGTCTTTTCCCAGTCCAAAGTGAATCACGGGCTCGCTCCCCGATTCGTAGCCTCGCGCCAGACTGAGCATGCGTGTTTGCCAACCGGAAGCGGATTTGAGTCGTAATCGTGATCCCACTCCAAAGGAATTGCTCTGTCGCCCGCGCAACTCGATTAGCACCCGATGACCTGATTTCAGATCATTACGATAAACACTCACCGGTTGATTCATATTATTGGTCACCACATCCAGGTCACCATCTCGGTCAAGATCGGCAAGGATCAGGCCAAAGCTTGCCGACATGGCATGATAGCCCCAGGCCTCACTCACATCCTCGAAGCTCAAATCCCCGCGATTGCGAAAGACCTTGTTCCGGTTGTCACCCGGCTTGTTGTCGGTAAGGAGAAGGTGCTCGCGTTCCTTGAATTCGCCCGATTTGTTGAGTTGGTTCACTTTTTCAACAAAATCCGCATTGTTGACATCGCGAGCCATGCCGTTGCTGATGATGACATCCTCCCACCCATCGCAGTCGAGATCGGCAAATCGTGTCCCCCAGGTCCAGCCGGTACTTTCGAGCCCGGAGAGATAACCCGATTCCAGAAAACGATGTCCGCCTGCATTCAGATACACCATATTGCGCATAAATTGTCGGGGCTCCGCCAGATTCAGAAACCATGCGTCATCGCTCATCGCCCCCATTCCCATTTTTTGTCGATAATGATTCATCGCTGACATATCGCCGACGAAATAATCGAACCACCCGTCACGGTTGAGATCTCCGAAGTCACTCCCCATGGCAAACCAAGAAGTGTATGTCGTCTTTTGCGGCAAAACATCCGTGAAAGTTCCGTCTCCGTTGTTTCGCCACAAACGATCTGGGTCCTTAAAATCGCTGGCCACATACAGATCCGGCCAGTTGTCGTTGTTGTAATCCCACCATGTGGCCGACAGCCCATGATTCATCACACCACCGATTCCAGCCTTTTCGCTAACGTCGAGAAAAGCTCCGTTTCCCTGATTCTGATACAAGTGATCACGTCGTCCCGCTTCCTGAGGCAGGTTATTTAGAAAATAATATTCCTTCGCATGCTTCAAAGGCACGACGAAGCGACCCTTCTCCACTTCATATTCGAACTTGGGATCATTGAGGCCGATATACCTGAGTCGATAGGTCAGTAGATAACAATCGAGGTCGCCATCACGATCATAATCAGAAAACGAAGCCATCCAGCTTGCCCCGTCAAAATCTAGGCCATACTCAGCGGCAGCTTCGCGAAACCCTCCCTGTCCTTCATTGATATAGAGCAGATTGGGACTGCCCATGTTACACACGTAAAGATCGAGATCACCGTCGTTGTCGATATCTACAAAAGTGGCACCCGAACCCCAAGCTTCACCTCCATCCACTCCCGCTTTGTCGGTGACATCCTCAAATCGCCACGATGATGTCTGGCGGAAAAGACGGTTTGGCCCGTCTTGCGATATCAGATAGAGGTCAGGTAGGCCGTCCCCGTCATAATCGCCAACACAGCCTCCGGCTCCATTGTAGAGGTAATTAATGATGTTTTCGGGCCGCAACAGGTTTTCAAAAGCAAGATTGATCTCATCAGGCCCAAG
>JAADHD010000252.1 GCA_013152075.1 Verrucomicrobiota bacterium
AGGATTCGACGCCGCTAAAGGCCAGATGGCACTCTATCAACTTGGCCAGATGGGATTCGTTGAGAAGTTCGTTCTCAAGCGAAATAAAATCAAAGAGCGCGAATTCGATTTTTCTTACAAGCTCTTAACGGAGGAGATTGCTCCGCGGCGCCAAAAATTGAAAGAAGATGGTTCAATTCTGCAAGATGAAGCGATTCTTCCAATTACTACCGAGCTTTCTGACCTTCCGAACGATGAGAAACGGTATGGCTTCTGGGGATGCACTAAGCAGCACAAGAATGGCAAGTTTTTGAAGGTCACTCCGAAGTGCGAAACTGATTTGCGGTATGATGGCGTAGGAGAGTATAATCAGATGTATTTGTTCCGGACTCCAGAGCCCTATCGAAGCTACAAGGAGTATCAAGGATGCAGTGGCGCTCCAATACTTAGCGAGGACGGGGAATTAGTAGCCCTAGCTGTTGAGGGGAATAAGAAAAAGACGGGGATCTTCGGGCTACCAATTCACACTATTCGACCTCTATTCGACGTAGAAATCCTACAAGCTGAACAAGTCAGCGCTGACCAACCCGCTACCGCTCAGGAGTCGATGCCGGAGGAGGATTCAGAACCTAAACCAGAATCGAAGGTTCGCCCCCAATAGCAGGTGGCAGGCCTCAAACGTTAATTTTCATCCAAACGATTAACTTGATTCTAGAGATCTGGGATCTAGCCTATCTTACTGATACACAAAACTAATACACAGAACGCCACCAAGGATCTCATAACTCATTGATTATCAACGGTAAATTTGGCTGGAAATCGAATCCCACCCTCTCCGCCATTAAAATAAAAAGCCGGAAAAGCGCAGCGCGGCTTTTTATTTTAATATTGAGAGTTGGATGAGAACGCAGTTCGACTCGTAGCGAGTCCGCGAGCGTAGAGAGCCGACAAAGCGAAGCGACTCGGATAATCCCACCCTCTCCGCCATTAAAATAAAAAGCCGGAAAAGCGCAGCGCGGCTTTTTATTTTAATATTGAGAGTTGGATGAGAACGTAGTTCGACTCGTAGCGAGTCCGCGAGCGTAGAGAGCCGACAAAGCGAAGCGACTCGGATAATCCCACCCTCTCCGCCATTTTACTTTTGGGACTATGCATGAGTTTCAACGCAACATGTGCCGGTGTATCCCTGGAAGAAGCCTCATTATGTTACTTTTTCTAGTGTTATGCGTTTAAGAAATGGTGTTAGCAAGGTTTGACAATATAATGTAAAAATGAAATCTTCGTTTTTATGACAGTAGCTCCAATATCTACCTTAATTCTTTCTGTGATTATATTTACGGCCGGAGCCCCCATTATTGTCGGGCAAGAGAATGCTCCTCTATCCAATAATTCTGATCAACTCGTTGCTTCCTATGAGGTCTCAATGGACCGATTAAAAGCGCCTCTCAAAGAATTGAAAAAATCGTACCAACGGAGGCTTGAGACGTTGAAAACAGCGCAACAAAAGCAGGGGAATCTTAACGGAGTTGTTGCGATTCAGGCAGAATTAAAGAGATTAGAAAAGGAAAGCCCGGGTTTGGGGAGTAGTTTTAAACCCCTCGCCGAATCTCAAGCTATTTACCATAACCATGCCGAGAAGATTAATTCTCGGATTAATTCTGAGCGAATTCGCAACGAAGAAGTTTTTATTAAGAGCCTAAAAATGATGATAGAGGATCTGACTCGTAAGGGACAGATTGAAGTGGCTTTGAATTCGCAGAAGCATCTCAAAGTGGCGGAGGAAAGGCTCAAAGGATGGCGCAGTGTCCCTGGTGAATGGGATCGTAAAGTGGCCAAAAATTCATTTAACTGGATTGCTTTGAGGAAGTTAATTAAGGATAATAAACTCCGTCGCACGGGGTCTGTAGGAGGCAGTCCAGGAAAGCTGGATCTTGAAATACCTGTAGAGGGCACATTGCTGGTTGGGTTTGATGTTTATTTGGGTAAGTTCGGCGATTCAGACGAAACCGTTCGCAAGATTGTGCCTCTATATCGGACAGAAGCTGGCAAGATTATGGTAGGGCGACCACGCTCTGGCGCCAAAGCGGACAAGAAGCGGCGGTTGATTGCAAAATCCGGCTATGTAGTCGCAGGCATTACTACCTACAGCGAAATAGGGCTCAGAAAGATGAAAGTCAGATTCGAGGCAATTAACGGTATGGGAACGGACTCAAAAAAACACTACGATTCTGACTGGTACGGGGAGTGGAAAGACGGGCGAATGGCCACCCTCACAACAGATGGTCGGCTTCCCGTTGGTATAGAAGGAGCGATTGGGTTGGGCATCGGTGAGACCCGTCTCATTGTTCTCGATGTTAAGTAACTATTCACTGTGTAATTTGTGGCTATCCGCCCCAAGCCCCGACAATCTGAATCAGCTTGACCATTGATATTCCCCTAAATCCCCAAGGGGTCTTCTCCCCTCCCGTCCTCCAGGGGAGCGGGGGTGTTGTTTATGTCACATTTCTGCAAGCTTTAGCTTCAAGGCGTTTGAACGCTTGTAAGCCGGGTATTGGTGGGTTCGACTCGTAGATCGCCGACAAAGCGAAGCGACTCGGATAATCCAACCCTCTCCTGACATTCAGGGTTAGTGCCCCCAAATTTCCGGAACCTTAAAGTCAGGAGGCATACGGTTGGGAGGGATATTGGCTTTGACTGATTCGCTGTCAAATTTTGCCAACACGGATTTCATTTTGGCCAGTTTTTTTGGCATCGATGCGGCGAGGTCGTTTTTTTCGAATGGGTCTTTGGCGAGGTTGAAAAGTTCAAAAGTTTCAACGTCAGCTTTTGTTGTCTGGTTGTTGCTGACTTGTCCGTTTTTCACTAGTTTAAAATCACCCACTCGAACAGCGCCGTGAAAAGGGTTGCTGTTGATGAGGATGATGTTGTTCGGTCGCTTTTCTCCTTTGGTGATCACTGGCCAGATATCGATTCCATCGAGCGGCTGTTGTTTTGCATGTTCCAGTGATCCACCTGCCAAGCGGATTAGGGTGGGATACATGTCCACGGCGTGCATCATTTCAGTGATTTTACTTCCTGCCGGTAAGGTGCCCGGCCAGTTGGCCAGGGCTACGACTCGCACGCCGCCTTCGTAGAGGGTGCTTTTTGCTCCGCGCAGAGGGCCGTTGTCAGCAAATTTTGGGACTCCGCCGTTGTCCGAGTGGAACAGGATGAGGGTGTTTTTTCGCCATTTGCGTTTGTCGATGGCTGCCATAATTTGCCCTACCGAATCATCCATGGCGGTGATCATGGCAGCAAGGATTTTGCGATTTTCAGGTTTTAGGTTTTGATAGCGCTCGATGTAAGAATCGGGAGCTTGGAAAGGGGAATGCGGTGCATTGAATGGAATGTAAAGAAACAGGGGTTTGTCGGGGTCGTGTTTTTCGATGATTCGAACGGCTTCCGCACCGATCAGCTTGGTGGTGTATCCTTTCTCCGCAGGGAGAGGCTGGTCATCGCGATGCCAGTCGAGAGAGCCCTCCCGCAGATGGGTGAAATAATCGAGGGCTCCGTTGTAGTGGCCGTGTTGATGATCAAAACCACGTTGAGTTGGCAGGTAGTCGCGGGTGAAATGTCCAAGGTGCCATTTGCCGGTGATGGCGGTATAATATCCAGCTCCTTTTAGGGCTTCGGGCAGGGTGCGCTCCTTTAGGGGGAGGCCGTGTTTTGCCCAGGGGCGAATGACGCCGACCTGCATACCAAGTCGCATCGGATAACGTCCGGTCATCAATGAAGACCGGGTGGGAGAGCAGATTGGCTGCACGTAAAATTGATCCAGTTCGACTCCGCCAGCTGCCAGTTCATCGATATGTGGGGTGGAAATGTTGCCCCCGTGATAACCGACATCTTTCCAACCGAGATCGTCAGCGACGATGTAAATGATATTGGGCTTTTCCGCTGCGCTTATGGCGCTGGTGAAGAGGAGATAGAATACGAAGTGGAGGAATCGCATGCGGTCAGGCTTGGGGATTTCATTGGATGATGCAAGAGAAATCTGGGGATTGGAAGTAAGATAGGGGAGCTCACTCAAAGACTTAAATCAAAAGGGGGAACGGAGAGGCTGTTTTGTGAAACTTTTTCGTGTGCTGCCATATGATAACTGTTAATCTTTGGGCATGCGGAAAGGATGGTGGAATAATCTTAAGAAGGAATGGGGGATCTGTTTTGAGAAAATGCTCCTTTTCGCCACAACATCAGTGTTTTTAAGCAAGCTCGCTTGCAATCCGGAGAAAGTAACGACATTTAAATATCCGTTCACTACACATGGAAACTAGATCTTACGAATTTGACAATTTTGGTGATGGCTCTTCGGAATTAGAGCGTCTCGGCAAGCAAGCCAACCGGACGGAAGTTTTTGAATTATCCATTCTGCAAGAGGCGGGATTGAGGGAGGGCATGAGTGCAATTGATGTTGGCTGTGGCCCAGGTTTGGTTTCACTCACAATGGCAAAGGTGGTAGGGCCCAAAGGAAAAGTGATTGGTATTGATACAAGCCAAGATCTTTTAAAAGCGGCTGAAAAATCTCAAGAGTCAGCAGGTTTGGAAAACGTCAGCTTTCATGAAGCCGACGCTTATGACATCGACCTGCCTGAGGAAACTTTTGATTTTGCCTATTCTCGATTGGTATTTCAACATCTTGCCGAACCCCAGGTCGCACTAGACCAGATTCTGAATGTTCTCAAGCCGGGTGGGCTCATGTGTCTGGTCGACATAGACGATCAATGGCTTTCCGTTGAACCTGAGCCTGAAGCCTTTCGAAAAATGGTGGATCGTTCCGTGCAAATACAGGCAGAGCAAGGGGGAGACAGATACATTGGTCACAAGCTTGGAGCTTTCCTGGAACGTGCCGGCTTTGATGCGGTCGATATGAGAATTCTGCCGATGACGAGTCGAATGATGGGCATGCGCAGTTTTCTGGATATAGGGATGGGCTTCCGGACTCATACCGAAGGGGATAAAGCGGCGCAAAACAAAGCCGAAAATGAGCTGGAGGAACTTTATACGCTTGTCGAAGATACACGGGCATGGGGGTTCATGGCTATTTTTGTGGCGACAGGCCAAAAACGAAAGCTTAAGCGATGAGTAGAAACAGGAAATACGAAATCCGAACCGCCACCACAGAAGAAGAGCGGGAGGCGATCTATCGGTTTCGATTTGATGTGTTCGGTCGTGAATTGGGACTTC
>JAADHD010000247.1 GCA_013152075.1 Verrucomicrobiota bacterium
ATGCCCTTGACCTTGCCCGTGCCGGCATTCTGAGTCGCTCCCTGGCCCAGTCCCGCCGAGGTGCTGATGATGTTGTCGAAATCAGAGAAAAATCCAACCAACTCACCATTGAAGTTACCACTGCGATGACGAAAACCGAGCTCGTAGTTGGTGCTGCGTTCGAGATCAACTCCGTCCTTGAGAATTGCCCGGGGTGAAGGCATCGACGCCCCCTCATAAACCCCAGTAAAAACCGAATTCTGGTCATCGATATCATAGTTGGCTCCAATTCCGAACAACCACCAATCGATCTCACCGTCACGAATGGCGGTCGGAGTATTGGTCGCGTCGCTGAGGTAATCCGTATTATGTAACTGGACGCTCTCCCTGCGAACCCCCGGGGTAAGAGTCAAGCGCCCGACTTCGATCGAGTCCTGCAACCACAGTGCTGTGGCTTCAGATTGCTGCAGGCGGTTGCCACCCGAACCCGGACCAAGATCCCTGATGAGCGGAGACGAACCGCCGAGAATCACATCGGTGTCCTCCTGGAAACGCCGCACCTCATCCCGGTGCTCCCGCACTCCAAAATTAAAACTGTGGTCAAGCGGTCCCGTTGATACCCGCCAGTCAGCTGAAGCCTGCACCCCGTAGGCTTCGTATTCCCGCGCGTTACTCCGATAACCCAACGTTCCCGGGGCGCGTCCTTTCAAAGTCGCAAGGTCCGCCGGATTGCCCACCGGCCCCAACGCCTGATGAAGGGCGGAACCATTGACGCTGCGAATCTTAAACCAATCTCGTTTGAAACGATTATAATAACCCACGACATGAACATCAAAACTGTCGCTCAGGCTGGCATCATACTTCAAGTAAGACCGATGCTGACGGGTGTCCATGTTGTCGAGAAAAGTCCCGGCATACCGACGATAGGGGCTGGCAGCCAAATCACTTTCGGTCTGACCAACATAAGTTTCATCCGCATCGAGATTGGTGTATCCGTATTTGAACTCAAAACGCTGCTCAAGAACGGTATCAGGTTCCCAGAAAAACTTGACCATCGGTTCAAAAATTTCATAACCGGTTTGATCAGAAGACTCAATGCCATATTGAGAAGCGCCCTCGATAGTGCGAAAGCCATCGGAACGTTTGTAATACACCTCAGCCAAAAAACCTATCTTCCCAATCGAAGTCTCCAACGTATTGCCATAGTGGGAGAAAATCTGGGCTTCGTTGAAACTACCGTAAGTGGTGCGCAAATAGAACTGCTCCTGATCCGGAATAGGCGTGGAGAGATAATTGATCACCCCTCCGGTAGTATTGGGCCCGTATTTGATCTGGCTCGATCCTTTTAAAATCTCCACCCCCGCCATGCGCCCAATGTTAGGCGAATAATAAGCACTCGGAGAAGCGTAAGGCGCCGGAGCCTGGAGAACCCCGTCCTCCATGATCGTGACCTTTTCCCCGCGAGTGCCGTCGACCCCACGAATGGAAATATTGGGAAACAAACCCGCCCCATCTTCCTCGCGAACATACACCCCGGGAACTTTGGCAAAAACGCGATTCACATTGGTGTAGTTCTGGTCACGAATGTCCTGGGCGGTAATAAAATAACCCGAACCCGGCAAAGTGTAAGTATTGCCAGCCCCGCCAGTAATCAAATCCGGAGTCAGGGTATCATAAATCTCCACCTCAACCGGACGCGTGGCAGTCGCCTGACGAACCGTTTGCTGTGCTTCAGGCTTCCGAGCCGGAGTCGCCGAAACAACGGTGGCTTCCAGCTCACCCGCTTCATCATCAGCTTTTTTTTCAGCCCCATCGCTCTCCTGCGCATGGACAAAACAACCGGCATTAACAGCTAAGACAGCAACAAACGCCAATTGCCGCCACTTCACGGGAGCAATTTTCAAGCTTTGATTCGATCTTTTCATCAGTAAATGCCGTTATTGAGATTGAGTCTCAATTGCAATAAGACTTTATACCCCTCTCCTGTATCGTCAAACTCTTTTTGGAAGCCTACTCCCATCACAGCAAAATATGAGCACATTCAGCCCAAGAAAGGCTCGATCGAAGCAAGCCTTTGCGAAACCCTCGAACGCCGGATATCCCATATCCCGCTTGCACCCATCAGCCAACAAGGCCATTATCCTCTTATACCTGCCTGATGAAAAACGACGCCACCCCGATCCAGATATTGCTCTACGAAGGAAGCGATGCCGCCCCACTCGCTCCAGCTCACCGATTTTCGATCATCAGCACCCTGTTGGATCGTGGTTACACGGTCACTCGCGGAAATTCCGTTGATGAGATTACTTCCCCACCGGATAGTTTATTGCTCATTCTAGGTGAGTTTCCCGGCGATAATATTACCGCCCCCGCCTCAGAACCGAATGTAAAAATATCCGATATCAGCGGACTCGATTCCTTCGCGGTACTTGAACAAGTCGAACAACGCCGCGCCGAATTCGAACGCCCGATGAACCAACCTCCGGCGTCGCTTGAAAAAACCAGTGCCAACACCGCCCAAAGTTGGAAACCCTGGTTTCCCGTCATCGACTTTGACCGTTGCACCAACTGCATGCAGTGCCTTAGCTTTTGCCTCTTCGATGTTTACAGCGTCGATGATGATCAACAGATCGAGGTGCGCAACCAGGACAACTGCAAAACCAATTGCCCCGCCTGCTCACGTGTCTGCCCCGAAGTCGCTATCATGTTTCCTAAATACAGTGGAGGCCCGATCAACGGTGATCAGGTCAGTGAAAGCGACCTGAACCGTGAGAAAATGAAAGTCGATATTTCCTCACTGCTCGGCGGAGATATCTATTCCTCCTTACGCAACCGCAGCGAAGCAGCCAAGTCACGTTTTTCCAAAGAACGCAGTCCCGACAAAGCTCTGGCAGAACGTAAAAAATGTCTCACCAAGCTCCAGACCGATGGCTTGATCCCAGCTGAAGTGCTCGCAGAAATTGATCTCGCATCGCTTCCTTCACCAGAAGAAATTCGGCGGCGGGCAGATGACGCCGCCGCACTGGCAAAAAAGGCTAACAAATAAGGCCCTCAACAAGCCTTATCCTTCCGCAAACACGTCGTCTCTTTTCCTTGATCATTTGTCAAAATTTGCGACGCTTCCCTTGAGATTAATTCTCAGTTGCAAATTACCACCTGACATCCGAGCAAATACAGCTCAAAACACCCACTTTCCGAACTTTTTCTACCCGCAACGATGGCATCCTCCAAAATCCAATCGGTTAAGCTCCCGACCACCGTCCCTTTTACGACGACTCTCCTTCGCCCCCCGAAGAAAAACATCCCGCAAACCAAACCGGAACGTGATGCCCTGCTCGCCTGCATTAGGGATTACGTTGAGAGAGAAATCCCGGTACCGCCGATGCCACAGGATGAGCTGGAAGTTCACGCGCGCAAAATCCTCGCTGACACCAATACCGATGAAGCTTACCTGCATTACACCGCCGTGGTGCTGAACAATGAAATGTGGCGTGAAACGCTCGCCACTATTCCCTACGAACGCCGACTGCTACTGATGCCAAAATGCCTGCGGGTCGAGGACAAATGCCCGGCTCCTTTTGACGAGTTCGGCCTGCTCTGCAAACAATGCGGCCTTTGCACCATCGAGGACTTTCAAAACGAAGCCGAACGCCTGGGATACGCGGTGCTCGTTGCCGAAGGCTCAGCGGTAGTCATGTCTCTGATCCAGACCGGAAAGATCGAAGCCATCGTCGGCATCTCCTGCCTGCCGGTGCTGGAGCGCACCTTCCCCTACGTGGAAGCCGCCGCCATCCCCTCGATTGCCGTTCCCCTGCTGCAGGATGACTGCATCAATACCACCGTCGATAATGACTGGGTATGGGAATACATCCATCTCACTAGTGACGACAAAACCCGGCGCTTGAATCTCAACGCCCTGCACGATGACATTCGTGAATGGTTCAGTGTAGAATCACTCGCCGAAATCATGGGCCCCGCTAAAAACGAGCAGGAGACAATCGCCCGCGAATGGCTCGCTCTGGCAGGTAATCGTTGGCGCCCGTTTTTAACCGTTGCCGCCTATCAGGCTTTACGCGAAGACCGGGGTGAACCCATTCCGGAAGACATCAAAAAAATCGCCGTCGCCGTTGAGTGTTTTCACAAAGCTTCACTCATTCACGACGACATCGAGGACGAAGACCACAAGCGCTACGATCAACCTACCCTGCACGCACAACACGGCGTTCCCGTAGCTCTCAATGCCGGCGACCTGCTCATCGGGGAAGGCTATCGCCTGATCAACGAATGCGAAATCCCCGCCGAACAAAAAATCCAGATGTCGACTGCTGCCGCCGTCGGCCAACGCGAACTTTGCCTGGGCCAGGGAGCAGAACTCATCTGGGCGCAGGATCCACATGCACTGAAAACTTCCCAGGTGCTCGAAATTTTCCGCCAGAAAACCGCACCGGCTTTTGAAGTCGCGTTACAGCTCGGAGCCGCTTACGCCGGCAAGCTGGACGACTTTGCCGACGCCATCCAGACCTACAGTGAAAACCTCGGCATCGCTTACCAGATCCGTGATGACATGGACGACCTGCACGAAGATTCCGGCGACAACGTTCTCAAGCAAATCCGCCCCAGCGTGATGCTCTCCACCGCCCTTGAACGCGCCAAAGGTGACGACAAGGAATTTATGCAGGAAGTCTGGTCGGGGAATAGCGAAAGCAGCTTCAAACCTGCAAATGGATTTGAAAAACCGCTCGACCGTATTCGCCACATCGTGCGCGATACAAAGACCGATGAGCGAACTTTGTTGCTGCTCGAAACTTATAAGGAAACCGCCATCCGCAGTTTGCAGGATGTCAGCAATGAAAACCTGAAAGGCCTGCTTCGACGCGTGCTCGGCAAAGTGTTCAACGATTTGGAAATCAAGGGCTGGTGCCGGGAGTTTGAAGTCAAACAAGGCGTTCGGGAAAATGATGATGCAAAAAAAGCATCTGCAGAGGATGCCACTGAGTCCACTCCCATAGTTGAAATCGCCTAATTCATTCTGTCAAAGATCCATTTCAAGTAGCTCCCTCCATTTCCCAGGATCTTTTGAACAGTGGAATACCGAATAAACGATAATAGCTTCTTCTGATACTTCGTAGAATATCTCAAACGGAAAACGACGGATAAGCGCTCGGCGAAAATCATCAAGCGCAATAGGAAAAAGCTCAGGATGACGCTGAATACCTAACA
>JAADHD010000386.1 GCA_013152075.1 Verrucomicrobiota bacterium
GGGAAGCGTAGCAGGCATAGGCATTACTAATCAACGGGAGACGACGGTGGTCTGGGATCGGAAGACGGGACAGCCAGTTTGTCCTGCGATCGTATGGCAGGACCGGCGAACGTCGGGATTTTGCGAAGAATTGAAAGCGGCTGGACGTGCGGAAGCGATTCACCGTAAGACCGGGCTAGTGATAGATGCTTATTTTTCCGGTTCCAAGGTAAGGTGGATTTTAGATAATGTGGAGGGGGCGCGTGAGCGAGCCGAGAAAGGGGAGCTGGCTTTCGGCACGATTGATAGCTGGCTGGTGTGGAATTTGACTGACGGTGAGTTGCATATCACGGATGTGAGTAATGCCAGTCGGACGATGCTGTTTAACATCGAGACGATGCAGTGGGATGATGAATTGCTGGAGTGGTTGGGAGTGGAAAAAAGCCTGTTGCCGGAAGTCAGGTCGAGCAGCGAAATTTATGGTGACACACAGGCTGAACTTTTTGGTAAAGCGATCCCGGTGGCGGGTATCGCTGGGGATCAGCAAGCGGCATTATTTGGTCAAGCTTGTCATCAGCCTGGCATGGCAAAAAACACTTACGGCACGGGTTGTTTTTTGTTGATGAATACCGGTGACAAACCAGTGTATTCGAAAAATCAATTGCTCACTACTGTCGCGTGGCAAATTGGCGATGAGGTCAATTACGCACTGGAGGGCAGTGTTTTTATCGGAGGTGCGGTGGTTCAATGGTTACGTGATCAATTGGAGATTGTGAAATCAGCAGAGGAGATTGAGATACTGGCAAAAACGGAGGAGGACAGTGGAGGGGTTTATTTTGTGCCGGCTTTTGCGGGTCTGGGTGCACCGCATTGGGAGCCGGATGCGCGGGGAATGATCATCGGACTGACTCGGGGATCGAGTAAGGGGCATATCGCCAGGGCCGCGCTAGAGGGCATCGCTTATCAGTCGGTGGAATTACTTAGGGCGATGGAGGCTGATTCCGGGATCAAACTTGAGGAGTTACGGGTAGACGGCGGAGCTTCATTAAATGCCCTGCTGATGCAGTTTCAAGCTGACATGTTGGGGGTCAATGTGGTACGAGCGATGATCCCGGAAACCACCGCTCTTGGAGCGGCCTATTTGGCGGGCTTGGCAACCGGGGTCTGGAGTGACCAGGCGGAAATTGCCAAACAATGGGCTGTGGGCGAACGTTTCGAAGCTCACATGGAAGAGAGTGCGCGTGCAAGCCGTATGGAGAGATGGGAACGCGCAGTCAGCCTCAGCAAAGGCTGGGGCTAGACATGAATGGCGCTGCATTAAGCGGCAGCGCCATTTTTTCCGATCTCCATTTGGTTGCGTTTTTTTACCGCGGATTTCGCGGATGCACACGGATAATATGAAGAAATGAAATGAAATTGAAGTTGGCGCTTGAGTCCACAGGGAGCTTGTAAGCTTTGGTGGATTCTTATCCGAATGTTAAAAATCTATTCTTATCCGCGTTAATCCGCGAAATCCGCGGTTAATTTCTTTGAGTTTTAGGCATTCCACTGATAGTAGAAGTGCAAAATGAATTCAGGCAAGATGGGCTCCACACTAAGCGGATTCATCGTAAGCCCCTCCGCGCCTTTATCTGCAGAACTTCTATTCCCGTAGATTTTTTAGGTCGACGAATGAACTTAATGCAGTGTCATTCGGACTAGATATTTATCAATTGAAGGGTTTCATGGTGCCAAAGAAGGCGGCCAGAGCTCCCAGGAAGAGAAGGGTTCCCCACAGGGCCGCGCCCTTGAGTATGCCTCGTTTGGCGAGCACGATCATCGCACCGAGAACGATCCAGATCACCAGTTTGAACATCATCCATTTGGGAAAGCCCATGTGGAGCTTGGCGGCGATGCCAAATCCTCCGATCAGAAGCAGGATAAGTCCGGTGCCGTGAAAACCAGCGATCAGACCTTTGAACGGGGAGCTGCCTTTTGAGTAAGTGATCATTCCTCCCATTCCGATGAACATGGAAATCAGGCCCATCATGTGTAAAAATTTGTAGTGTTCGTATTGCATGGTTTTAAATAAAAGTATGAATAATAAGCAGTAGGCGATCCTCCTGAATGGCGGGCTTTCGTCGGTGCCCACCGTGACCGAGGATGGGGGGGATATCAAGTGCGGGCTTTTACGGGTGGGTTTTTATTTCAAAGAAACCCGCACGGGCCCGGTGGGGGAGGCGAAAATTCGTTCCCGCTCTCTTCTCAGTAGGTCGTCGTAAATGGGCGCATCTACTGGTTGAATGCTATTAACATAGTCGCCATCAAAGTCGCGTTCGCGAATCACTAGAAGGTAGCGGGCGGTTGTTTTGGAAGATAGGGGATACTCAAAAATAAAACGCGGTTCACCGAGCAGTCGCTGGCGTTTTCTCAGGTCGTCAAGGTCAGAGCTGAAAACGACTTTGAAGTTTTTATCCAGCAGCAATACTCTCGGGCAGAAAAGATACTTCACCGGGTAGTTCGGTATTTCGAAAGAAGTCGAGGTTTCGACTTTTAGCGTGAGAGGGAATTGAGCTGTTGGAAGTTTGAAGGTTTGGAAATGTGTGCGGCTTCCCTCGGCGAGAATTTGTGGATCTTTTTTGTCAAAGCGCCACTTTTTTGTTCTGCCTGCCTGCAGTGGCTTGTAATCAAGTCTAGCCATCGATGCAGAGTCGCTGAGCGTGGCCAGGGGGTTTGATTTTGATTGCTCAAAGGGTGAAGCGGCGGGAGATCCCGTGTTCGCCAGGTTTACACATCCGCCGAGAATGAACATCAAGGCTGCTGGGGCCAACATCAGGAGGGTGTAAATTCTTAGCTTTCTGATTAGTTTCATGATGGCCAATCTCTCAGGTTATTATAAATCACCATTTTATGATGATCGAAGCAAGTGCTTTACTCTAATGGGCGCACTTTTTTCTGCCACTCTTCCGGTTTGGCTTCGCCTCCTGTTGTGTCCTGATATTTTACTCGCAAATCTTTCAACTGCTTTTTTAAATCAGCAGTGATGTCCTGATATTTGTCCTTGCCGTATAGATTGGTGAGTTCGTCAGGATCGGTCTCCAAATCGTAGAGTTCCCATTCATTGCCAAATTCGTAAAAGTGAATCAGTTTGTAACGCTCGGTACGAATGCCGAATTGTCGTGGCACCATGTGCACGCTGGGGTATTCATAGTAGTGGTAATAGATGCTCTTGCGCCAGTCAGCGGGGGATTTTCCTTTCAGTAAGGGAAGGAGAGATGCTCCCTGCATGTCGCTGGGAATTTTTACGCCAGCGAGATCGAGAAAAGTTTCGGCGTAGTCAAGATTCTGGATCAGGTTCTGATTGCGGGAGCCGGGCTTGGTGACTCCTGGCCAGCTGGCGATGAAAGGCATTTTGAGAGATTCTTCATACATCCAGCGTTTGTCATACCAACCGTGATCACCGAGGTAGAATCCCTGGTCGGAGCTGTAGATGACGATGGTATTATCTGACAGACCGAGTTCCTTGAGTGTGTCGCGCAGGGTGCCGACACTTTCATCGACGCCTTTAACACAGCGCAGATAATTTTTTGCGTAACGTTGGAATTTCCACCGCACCAGATCCTTGCCGGTGAGTTTGGCTTTATGGAAAGCGGCGTCTTTGGGGCCATAGGCATCGCGCCAGGCTCCCATTTGAGTCGGTGTCATGCGCTTCATGTTTTTCCAGGCCGAGCGATCCTGGCGTTTTTGAGATGCAGGCTGGTCGAAGTCTGCGGTGAGGTCGACAAAAAGATCGTAATTGAGATCCATGTGGCGATCGATTTCGAGTTCCTGATGACGAGCTGGAGGAGCATTGTCCTCCCATTTATCGAAGAGCGTGGCGGGCTCCGGAATTTCGATGTCGTCGTAGAGATTGAGATGGCGTGGAGCGGGCATCCAGTTGCGGTGCGGTGCCTTGTGCTGAACCATTAACATGAAAGGCTTGTCACTGGATCGTTTGCTTTTCAACCAGTCCACCGCCATGTCGGTGACGATGTCGGTGCAGTAACCCTCGACAGTGATCTTTCCTTCGGGGGTGATGAAATCGGGATTGTAATAGAGTCCCTGGCCGGGCAGAACCTTCCAGTCATCGAAGCCCTGTGGTTTCCCTTTGAGATGGGATTTTCCGTAGATCGCCGTCTGGTAGCCGGCTTTCTGGAGCAGTTTGGGGAAGGTTTGCTGATTCCAGTCGAACGAGTTGCCATTGTTCATGAAGCCGTTCATGTGGCTGTGTTTTCCGGTCTGGATCACTGCGCGGCTGGGTCCACAAATCGAGTTGGTGCAGAAACTGTTCTCAAACAGCATGCCCTCGGCGGCCAGTTGATCGATGTTGGGCGTTGGGTTGACCGATTTGAGCCAACCGTTATAGGCGCCGATGGCGTGAGGCGCGTGGTCGTCGGAAAAGACGAAGAGGATGTTGGGGCGCTCGGCGGCTTGTGAGAGTGGCGCGATGGCGAAAAATGCGGCGAAGATGATGGCAAAAAAGCGTGATGGAGTCATGGATGTTTATTTACGTCATATCTAGGCAATTTTAAAGCAACTTATTATTTGACTTGCAATGGGAGTTAGTCAAAAATATGGCTTCTCCCATGAATATTAATCGGCGACGTTCGACAGCATCCAGTTTTGACAGGTTTATTTCCGCCCGTTGCCGGGTTGACGGCTGGTTGACGATGCGTTTTTCGGTGCCAGGCCGTTTGAGCGTTGTCATAGCTTTAATATTGAGCTTGGGAGGTTTGGGGGCATTTGCGCCTGGCGTCCAGGCCGACTATTCTGGAGGCACCGGAGATCCCGGTGGCGGGGGAGATCCATCGATGGATTCGGATAATGATTTTCTTTTAGATGATGTTGAGTACAACGGGATTGAGATCGCTATATTTTATTGGGTGGAGGATGGTTATTACGATGAGAGCACGGGAGAATATTATTCTTCCGGATATTGGGAAATGACGACGGATTATGTGTATCCCGACCCCTTCAATGCAGATACCGATGGTGACTTGTTACCAGATGGTTGGGAGGTCAACAATGGCTGGAATCCGGTGGATAGCACGGACGGATTAGCAGATATTGATCTGGATGGCCTGTCGATGGGTGAGGAGTATTTGTTAGGAACGGATTGGAATGTGGCCGATACCGATGGGGATTTGGTGAGCGATGGTGACGAGGTGGCTAACGGGACTGATCCCCAGGATCCGAGCGAT
>JAADHD010000283.1 GCA_013152075.1 Verrucomicrobiota bacterium
TGGGAGCCGAGGTTGAAAATTCGGGAGTTGATCTGCTGGTTACTGTTGGGGAATTGCCTGCATTGATTGCAGCAGGGGTGGGTGCTGACGTGGAAATCAAGAGTTTTGAAAATTGTGATCAGGCGGGGCTGTTTTTGAAGCAGCAGCTCAAGTCTGGTGATCTGTTACTGGTCAAAGGAAGCCGGTCTGCAGGTATGGAGAAAGTGATCGAAAGGCTGACTGACTGATGTTGTATTATTTGCATGAACTGAGTGATTATTTCTCGGCCCTGAGACTGTTTGAGGCTCAAACCTTTCGGGTGGCAGGTGCTTGTGTGAGCGCTTTTTTGTTGTGCCTGTTATTGGGTAACCGGGTGATTTTGAAACTGATCTCATTGAAGGCAGGGCAACCTATCAGACAGGCCAGTGAGGTTCATAAACTTGCTGAGTTGCATGGAGGAAAGGGTGGAACGCCAACTATGGGCGGGATTTTACTGATTGGGGCAGTGATTGTTTCAACTCTGTTGTGGGCAAGGCTCGATAACCCAATGATTTGGGCGACTCTGTTTGTAGGTGCAGGTATGGCGGCCTTGGGTTTTGTGGATGACTATCTGAAAGTCACCAAAAAAACGTCGGAGGGGGTGAGCAGTAAAATGAAACTGTTAGTGCAATTGGTGATTGCGATTTTAGCGATTCACTTTTTGTCAGTGCATGCTGAAACGGCGGCCCACATGAAACAGCTGTATGTACCGTTTTTTAAAGACCCGGTTATTAATGACATGGGATGGTTTGCTTATGTGTTTATGGCGGTGGTCATCGTGGGGTGTTCCAATGCGGTGAACTTGACAGATGGGCTGGACGGATTGGCAACGGGTTGCATGATTTCAACGGCGATGGCCTATGCATTGTTCACCTACATTGCAGGGCATGCGGTTGCTGCAAATTATCTTTTGTTGCCTCATCTTGAGTATGTGGGGGAATTGACTGTTATTTGTGCGGCCTTGGTGGGGGCCGGGTTGGGTTTCATGTGGTTTAATTGTCATCCGGCGCAAGTGTTTATGGGGGACACTGGATCACTCGCTATCGGGGGGCTGCTGGCTATGGTGGCGATTTGCGCCAAGCAGGAAATTTTGCTGGTGATTGTGGGTGGGGTGTTTGTGTTGGAGGCCTTGTCGGTGATTTTGCAGGTGCTGAGTTTTAAATTGACGGGAAAACGAATATTTAAAATGGCTCCGATTCATCATCATTTTGAATTGATGGGGTGGAAAGAAAGTAAAGTGATCACACGTTTTTGGATCATTTCGATCATGTTTGCGATGTTGGGAATGGTGACGCTGAAGATTCGTTGAAATGGAAGATAAAGGAAAGAGAATTGCTGTGTTAGGAGGTGGATCAAGTGGGATCGCCGCCGCGCGACTTGCATTAGCCGGAGGAGCACTGGTGTGGGTGTTCGATACCGCTGATGCTGGCAAATTCTCTGAGACGCGCAGCGATCTTGAGGCGTCAGGTATTGAGATGCGTTGTGGCGAGGATGCGCTAAAAGCTCCGGATAATATTGATCTGATCGTAGTGAGTCCGGGTATTGATCGCGGCACTCCTCTGGTTCGATCCTTTCTGGAGACTGGGGCTCCGATGGTCAGTGAAATCGAGTTTGCTTTTCAGCGTGATGATCGTCCGGTGGTCGCGATTACCGGTACCAATGGGAAAACCACGACGACTGAGTTGTTGACGCATTTTTTGAATGCAAGCGGCCGGCGGACAGTGGCGGCAGGCAATTACGGCAAGCCTTATTCCGAAGTGGCGATGGAAACGGATGCATGGGATGTGGTGGCTCTTGAAGTCAGTTCATTCCAGTTGGAGGAGATTGATACTTTTCGGCCAGAGGTGAGTGTGTGGATGAATTTTGCTCCGGATCATATGGATCGCTACCGCTCACTGGATGAATACCGTCAGGCCAAGTTGAGAATATTTGAAAACCAGACATCGGCGGATACGGCTATTGTGAAAGCCGAGGAATCTCTAGAAGGAATCAAGGCGCGGCAAATTCGTTTCAGCGCTTTTTGTGATGACGCGGATTTCACCTATAAAAGCGGCAAGATTTCTTTGCACGGAGAAGAGCTTGTTGATTTTAAGTTAAGCAAGTTGCATGGTCGGCATAATGCAGAGAATGTGATGGCTGCGTTGGCGGCGGTTAAGGCTTTGGGATTGCCGATTGATTCGATGCAGCAGGCGTTATGCCAATATGATCCACCGGCGCATCGCTGCGAGAAAGTGGGCGAGATCGGGGGCGTGTCTTTCATTAATGATTCCAAGGCTACCAACCTTCACGCGCTTGAGAGTTCATTGAGAGGCCAGGAGGCGGGCGTGGTATTGATCGCGGGGGGTAAGGACAAAGGTTTGGATTACAGTGAAATAACCCAGGTTGTGGTTGATCATGTCAGCCAGGTTTTTGCCATTGGCGAAATAGCGGAGAACATCTCCAGAGACTGGCAGGATCATTTGCCATGTAAAAAAGCAGAGTCTTTAAAGCAGGCGGTGGAGTTGGCGATGGAGGCGGCGGACGCAGATCAGGTGGTGCTGTTTTCACCCGGAACATCTTCTTTCGACATGTTCAGTGGATATATCGAACGCGGTGAAACTTTCAGGAAAATTGTAAGCGAAATAAAAACCCAAGCAGGAGAACAAGTATGAAAAAGCAGAGAAGAAAAAGAGGAGGATCTACAAGTCGCGGACTGGTAGGAGCTTTGTTTAAAGGAACACAGCGTCTGCCCGCCCATGTGAGTGAAGAGCCGGAGTGGTATCTGGATGGGGCTGAAGTCAAATTGACTAGAGTATTCACTATCGTTTTGATTCTTCATTTGGTAGCCGTTGGCGGAATTCTGGCATTCAAAATGATTGAAAAGGCTTCGGTGCCGGAGGTGATAGTGAGCACGGAGAAAGATCTGCCCGCGCAACCGGAATCAGGACAGGCTAAAAAAGCGACACCTGCGGGTAAGACAGCAGCTGTTAAACAGGCAACAAAAGCTCCCTTGAAAGTTGAGCGGAGAAATCCGGTCATCATCGATGATCCTTCGAGAAAGGGATTGTCCGTTTACCGTGTTTCAAGCGGCGAGACGCTGGTTGATATTGCCAGAGATCAGCGAGTGAGTGTGGCAGAACTCAGGAGATTGAATGACTTACACACTGGTGATAAACTTTACGCAGGCAAATGGCTTTCCATTCCTGATAAGAAAAAAACCGTGGTTGGCAATGGGGCTTCGTCTAAGAAGGAGAAGAAAGTTGCATCAGCTCCAAAAGCAAAGGTTTTGAAGGCGGTGCCGATTGGTAACAGTCCCAAAGCAAAGCCGGTAAAAGCTGTCGTAGCCAAACCTGTGTCTCAAAGTGCTAAGGTAAGTGCGGCTGCTAAGAAGAAGAAAGTCGGCGCTACTTATGTTGTTAAGTCTGGAGATAACCTGTATAAAATAGCCCGTCAAACTGGGGTTACCTATTCGTCTTTAATATCGCTGAACAAACTTGATAAACCTGAGTTGTTACAAGTTGGTCAAGTGTTGAAAATTCCGGGTAATTAAGCGCGATTTATTAGGCTAAACTTTCGCGACTGGTGTTTAAACAAAACCGAAAAAACTGATGTCAAAATGGAGCGCACAAATTCTGATGGCGGCAGTAGTTTTCCTGCTTGGGGTGGGAGTGGTTATGTTGGTCAGCACCAGTGTGTTTGGAAGTGAGGCGCCAAGTGATGATATCTATTATGACGTGAAACGTCAGGTCATGTGGCTTGTTCTCGGTTGCATGGTTTGCCTGCTCATGGCGTCTGTGGATTATCACCTTTTGCAAAAGATGGTGTGGGGGATATACGGGATTTGCATCCTGCTACTGGCCCTGTGTTATGTGCCTGGGATTGGGCAGACGATTAATGAAGAGAGTCGTTGGGTAAGTATTGGTGGATTATTCAGTCTGCAGCCATCAGAACCGGCCAAACTGGCCCTGGTGATCGTGGTGGCGCATTGGTTTTCCCATTATGCGAAGGACGGTAAGCATTTCCTGCGAGGGTGGTTGGCACCTGGATTGATTGCCGGGCTGATTGTCGTGTTGGTATTATTCGAGGTTGATATGGGCACGACGATTATTCTTTCAGCGGTGGTTTTTGTCATGATGTTTGTCGGCGGCACTGATTGGAAATACCTGACCTTGACGAGTGTTGTGGCGGTGGGTGCATTTACTATGATGGTTTTTCAAATGCCGGATAAGATGGCGAGATTGACCGCTTTCATGGATCCCGAACTGCATCGTTCGGGTGTGGGTCTGCAGCAATTCATGGCATTGATAGCCTTGGGATCCGGCGGAGTAGAGGGCATTGGGATGGGGGCGGGCAGGTTGAAGATGTTGTATATGCCATTTGCCCATACCGACTTTATTTTCCCAATGATCGGGGAGGAGCTGGGCTTGAGAATGACCTTGGCAATTGTTTTTGCGTTTTTATTGATTGCTGTATCCGGACTGACAATCGCCTTTCATTCGCGGGATCGTTTCGGAACGATGCTGGGGGTGGGAATAGTTAGTTTTATCAGCCTACAGGCGGTGCTTAATATGGGGGTGACAACTTCATTATTGCCAAATACAGGATTGCCTTTGCCTTTCATCTCTTGTGGCGGATCGGCCCTGATGGCGGTGATGGCAGGGATTGGGATTTTGTTGAATATTTTCCGACAGGGGGATACATCGGACAAAGAACGATTGCAGGGAGTTCCGAAGGGGCGTATCACACCTCGTGTGTAGGGAGCGGGCAGAAGTTGCTCTCGGATGGGCAACGCCGTGGATTAACAGTATTGTTTGTTTTGGATTGTACCAAGGCGAACAGGCGTAAGCCTGTAAACCTAAAAACGGCAATGGGAACAATAAAGTAATTGTAACTTTTGTAGAGCTTTCTGAAAAAGTCGCTCAAGCGGCCAAATTGTGATTTCTAGTGCCTGCCCCTGCTGTGAAAGTCGCAATTGTTGAGTTCAACTGCACACACAAAGCAATTTCCAAAGCCCTGTAGGTGACTCTGGCGATGATATTCCCACCTGCAAAGCTGGTTTTCAGCCAAAAAAGAACCTCTCTCAGCCATTTGTCCAGATTAAGCACGATCAACCCTACATAAATTACACTTTCACTTGTATGAGCTAACTTGGCCATAATCCGGTTCAATGTTCCT
>JAADHD010000359.1:0-5168 GCA_013152075.1 Verrucomicrobiota bacterium
GCGGGGCGGAGATTTTTTGGGGTCACCCACACTCGCCTTCGCTTCCCCCGAAGAGAAGATATGAGATATATTTTCAGGGGGAAACTTACGCGTCGAATGCAAGCGTGACAGGCATGGGGATCTAGGGAGCTTCGTAGCTGGGATATTTTTCCTTCAGTTTTTCCTGCAGTTGTTTGGCTTTTTCATTTTGGCCGGCTTTTTCGTAAGCAGTTGAGGCTTTCTGCAGAGCGAGCGGGGTGATCAGAGGATCGACAAAAATCTGGCTAACGATTAAGTAGAGGCGAGCTGCGTTTTCGTAGTCGTTCTGAGCAAGGGAGATGTCGCCAAGTAAAATGCGAGCGGTGGCGTTGATGCGCCCCTCTTTCTGGAGACGCATGGCTTCATTGGCTGTCTTCGTGGCATCAGCATAATTTTTTAGCCCGAGCAGAGCGTTACCTTTATAGACGTAGGTTTTCGCTCGCAGTGAAGGGCGATTGATAAAGCTCAGATAAATATCCAGCGGGCCGATTGCTTTGGAGTAACGCTTGAGTTCGAGGTTGGCGCGGCCAAGATAATTCCAGACTTCGGGGCGGGATTGTTCAGGCGATTCACTGCTGCTGGATAGGTCTAAAAATCGTGCGGCGGCGGCGAATTTTTCGCGCTCAAAAAGCTTGATGCCGAGGTAGGTGAAAATAGGCAGGGGGATCGTAAGCTTGCGCTTTTCGGAGAGGAATTTTTCAGTTTCCTTGGTCAGGGCCTCGATGTCTTCCATTTGGTAACTGGCGAGAATGATCCGGCGAGTGGCCACTTCGTAATAGGTTTTGGCATTAATCTGGCGGGCCTTATCCAGGAAGGGGATGGCTTGCGCGTATTTTTTCTGCTGGATGTAACCGCTGCCGATCCAGAAATGAGCCTCTGCTTTCGCTTCGGTATCCGGGAATTTTTTCAGTAAATCGAGAAAGGCGGAAATCATCGCAGGGGTGTCTTTTTGCGCCAATTGAATGATGGCGATTTGTTGCAGAGCAAATTCCAGTTCATTGGAGTCGCTGTAGCGGGTCGACAGGGTTTCAAAATCCTTTAGAGCTCGTTTGGGATTGTCAGTTTTTTGATAAGCGTTACCACGCTTGGCCAGCACCGATGGAGCGAGCGGATCATCGGGGTATGCCTGCAGAAATTTTGTCAGGCTGCTGATGCCCGCCTCTATTTGGCCGCCTTCGACCTGGGACCAACCGAGTTTATAGAGTCGGGGGATGTGATGTTCCTTGGGAATATTGGCTGGACGCACTTCAGCGTAAGCTTTGGCGGCGTCGGCGAATTCATTGTGTTCAAAGTGCCACTCGGCTTTCATCAGCAGAGCGAGGTCGAGGTATTTTGATTTGGGATCAATCTTGCGTTGCTGTTCGACGAAACTGCCAGCGTAAACCGGAAGGCCGCCGTCACTAAGTAAGTGCAGGCATTGCAGTCGTCGATAGCCGGCTTCGGTGCCTTCTATTCGGTCGCGGAAGTTTCTCTCAACGATGCCGTAAACATCAGCAGCTTGTTTCAGTTGTTTGGTCAAACGATAGGAATGAGCGGCCAGCAACAACATCTGGGCTCGGCTGTCAGCGGGAGCATCGTAAATGCCCTGGTTGTAGGTTCGAATTACGCCTTCGTAATCGGCGGCGGAAAATTGATTAAAGATCAGGCCGATCTGGGACAGCGCTTTCCAGGTTTTGCCGGACTTGCTTTGCAAAACTTTGTCGAGCATTTGACTGCTTTCTTTACGCTTGCCAAGTTTAGCTGCGATCAGGCCTCCTCGAGCATGGGCCTCATCGAGTAGCTCGGCATCCTTGGAGTGCGCAATGACAACCTTGAAAGCGGCCAGAGCTTTTTCGTTGTTATCGAGCTCGGCATAGATCCTGGCGATGGCCACCCGTGAGGGTTCCGCAAAAGGGTTTTTAGGGCTTTGTCCTTGCTCAGCTAACAGTTGCTCATAAATGGTGATGGCTTTTTCTTTTTTGCCATCTAATTGCATGCAACGGGCACCGTAGTATAAGGCTTGTAATTCGAGCTTTGGATCGTTGATGTTTTTTATCGCGACATCAAAATAGGGTATGGCCTTGGCATAGTTTTTTTCGTTGAAATAAAGAGTTGCCAGGCGAAAGGCGGAGGCACCCGCATAGACGCCGGCTTTGTATTGTTTGATCACCCGAGCGTAGGCTTGTTTGGCCTGCACAACCTGAGACAGCTGCAGATAACATTCACCCAGGCGAAAGGCAGCACTGGCGGCGTTAGAGCTCTGTGAGTTGTCATTCAGAAACAGTTCGTACTGACGTATCGCAATGGCATATTGCTTGTGGCTGAAGAGGAGATTGGCGTAACTCAATTGATCTTCGAGAGCAGTGCTGTTTTTGACGTCTTTATTGTTAGGAGTTATTACAATAGGAGCAGCCTTGATGGTTGCCGGGGCCTTGATAATGACCGGGATGGCCTTACCCGCGGTGACGGGAGTGGCTTTGCCTGCAGTAACAGGAGAGGCTTTTACCGGGGTGCTAGCTGGTCGCTGAACAGCTTTTTTATCGAGGTTTTGCTGCCCAAAAGTCAGTCCCGTTGTTGCGATAAAAACGCAAACACAAACACAGCCGGGGCGGCGCAAGCAGTTGGCAAAAAGAGAGCTCATGGCGATTTGCCCGACTTTTTCGGTTTGCTTGCTTCTTCGGGTTTGGTAGTTGCAAAGGCAATGTTCCAGATGTTGGCTTTTTTGCACACATCGAGAATGTTAATGATGTGTTGAAAGCTGGCGTTGCTGTCGCCGCGAAGGATCACCGCCTGATCTGGGTAGGCCTCCGCGATATCGTGCAGTCGGCCAAGTAAATCATCTTCTGTGACTCTTACTCCGTTCACGACAATTATTCCCTCTTTGTCTACGTTCACGATGATTTCACCCACTTGGCGATCTTTGTCGGCACCCTCTTCCGCCGCCGGCACGGATACGTCGACGTTGCGTTCCTGTTGGGCGGAATTCCAGGTGACGATGAAAAAAATGAGTAAGAGGAACACCACATCGATCATGGGAGCGAGTTCCATTTCCGCTTCCTGCGGTGTGCTGTAGTCCCGGAAATTCATCGTGTCAGGTTTAGAGGAATCGGCGCGTGGAGAAAATCAAAGGCTACGGGGTTCATGTGACCCGCCGAGATCGGCTGCTTCGTTGTCTCTTTCGCTACGTCGCGCTGAAGCTCGGTAGTTGGCCCTTTTGTACTGGGCGGCCAACAGCGCCATGATATGAGTGGAGGCGGCTTCCATTTCAGCAATCAGGCTTTGAACTTTACCGCGAAAGATCGAGTAAAAAATCAGGGCAGGAATACCAATGCATAATCCGCTGGCAGTAGTGATGAGAGCCTGGGAAACACCGGGAGCAAGTTCCATTTGCTGTACGCCACTGCCAATGCTGTCGAAAGCTTTGATCATTCCGATCACTGTTCCCAACAGACCGACCATGGGAGCGATTCTGCCGATGTCGGCGAGGTAAATGATACGCTGATTTAGAATACTCGCCTGTCGGGAGCCTTCTGCTTCGGTGACCTCACGAACTTCCTCAAAGCTGGCCGTCGGATTTTTGGTCGCAAAGTCCAGAGTCTTGTGCACGATACGGGCGATGCATTCGTTTTCACGATTACACACGGCGATGAGGCCGAGGTAGTCCTGCTTGCGAATCAATGCGTCGGCGGCATTCATGAATTTGTCACTGACCACCGAGCCCTGGCGGATGGTGAAGATGTAAAAAATAATCAGCAGAACGGCGATGAATGACAAGATCGCCAGAGGGATCATCACCATGGCGCCGCCTTTCATCATGATATCGAGGAAAGTTTCGGCCTGGGCAACAGCTGCGGGGTCACTGGCATCCTGTCCCGTGACAGCTGCGTCAGCTACGGGTGCGGGGGCGGCGGCTTTGTCCGTGGGCACCTCCTGGGCCATGGTCGTAGCCGTAATGGAGATAAACAGGGAGATAAACAGCACCAGCCCCGATAGGAGAATGGGACGTGGAAAAGACGTTAGTCGGCACATATTTTATTGTAATGGGTCATCTGGGTGTTTTGCACAAGGCAAAACTGGCGGCTAATCTACAGCCTTCGCCGTTTCATGCAAACGCTGGATACGACAGGTAGTAAAAGTCGATTTGCGCTTGAGATCATGGTGAGACGGTTAAGTTCTTATATTATACTAATGGCAACGCCGGAAAAGCCTGATCTCCAGAAAAAGCTGCACGATGTGCCGCACGAGACTGGTGTGTACCTGATGCGGGATCGTCTAAAACGGGTGATTTATGTCGGCAAGGCGCGTGACTTGCGCAAGCGCCTGGCTTCATATTTCACCCCATCACGCAAGAAGTTGGCTGAGTTGAAGACCCGTGCCCTGATTGACAGTATCTGGAGTTTTGACATTCATACGGTGCGCTCTGAGCCGGAGGCTTTGTTGCTTGAGAGCAAATTGATCAAAGATTATCGCCCTAAATACAATGTCAGTTTTCGTGATGACAAACGATTCTTGATGGCCAAGGTGAATCTGGAAGAACCCTTTCCTCTTTTTCAGCTGGCTCGGGTCAGGAAAGGCGATGGGGCAAAATACTTCGGACCGTTTGTGCATTCAGCCGCTTTAAAGAAAACTCTGAACTGGGTCAATCAAGAGTTTGGACTGCGTAGCTGTCGGCCGATGAAGCCTGGCGAAAATGATTACAAACATTGTCACGACGATGTCATTCGCAACTGCTGTGCTCCTTGTGTGGGTAAGGTAACGAAAGAAGAATACCGCGCCAAGGTGGAAGCGGCTTGTGAATTTTTGAAAGGGAAATCGCGCGAGATGGTTGCCGAGATTGAATTGGAAATGACCCGAGCTGCGGAACGTTTGGATTTTGAACGAGCGGCGGATTTGCGGGACATGGTGGATAGCATGAAAAAAACCCTGCAACGCTCGCGGAATTTTCAACGTGTTCCAGGCGTCCCCGAAGGATCGGGAATAGACCCTCAGCAGGATGTCAAGGACTTGCAGCAAGCTCTGGCAATGGATCGCCTGCCGAGAGTGATGGAGTGTTTTGATATTTCGAATATCTCCAACACTTACTCTGTGGCGTCGATGGTTCAATTTCGCGAAGGGCGATCGAGCAATCAGAACTACCGTCGTTACCGGATACGAACAGTGAAGGGGCAGGA
>JAADHD010000359.1:5263-9903 GCA_013152075.1 Verrucomicrobiota bacterium
GTCACAGCAACAGCCAATGGAAGCGATGCGCGGCTTGGAAGAAAAATTACCCATCGGAGCCCGCCTGCCGGATCTGATTATTGTCGATGGAGGAAAGGGGCAACTCAGCTCGGCGATGAAAGAATTACAACGACTGGGTTTGCATGAACTGCCGATTATTGGTTTGGCAAAAGAGCGCGAGGAGATCTATCGTCCGGGCATTTCCGAGCCTTTGCTGTTACCTCACGACACCGGAGCGTTGAAATTATTACAGAGAATTCGTGATGAAGCACATCGTTTTGCCAATGGCTACCATCAGATACTGATGAAGCGCCGAATCAAGGAAAGTGTGCTCGATGATTGCCCTGGCATCAGCCGAGTGCGTAAAGAGCGCTTGCTAAAGCAGTTCGGCTCTTTGGCCCGCTTGAGAAAAGCGAAAATAGAGCAAATCGCCGAAGTGGAGGGCATCAGTATGAAGTTGGCTGGGGAGATTAACCAGTTTTTGAAGACCCACAGGCCTTGAACTACATCGGCTTCGGTATTGGAGCCAGTATAAAATCATTTTCCAAGGGCGAACGGTAGATTCGGCTACCTGAGTCCTGAGAATAGGAGAAAATTGCGGGTTTTCGAAAGGCTTGAAAGGTGGTAGGATCAGTCGCCGTATGGAATGGATGACGAGATTTCCGAATATGAACGCAAATTCGCAGCAGGATAGTTTAGCAAAGTGTGCCGATGTGTTGCAGTCACTAGGGGCCTGCGCAATGGCTGGGCTGGTTCTGTGCGGGCTCAGCGCTTTTTTTACAACAGACACCCACGCTCAAGTAAGAGCGGAGCCGATAGAAAAAGTCAAAGAAGTGGCACCTGGGATCTTTGTGCCAAAGGGCAAGGCGGTAAAAGCGGCTGAACCGGAAATGAAGCCGGAAGATCAGGTAAAAATCAAACCTTTGCCGATTGAGGATGGTAAAATCGTGCCGATGAAAAAAAAGGCGCCGCCAGTATTTCGTCCTACTCTAAAGGCAAAAGACGTGATCGAAGCTTCGTTGACGACAAATACCGAGGCCCGCACCTTCACTCTGACGGTTCCCGCGCCTCGCGGACAGATCATTGATCGAAATGGCTATCCGCTGGCTCAGAGCAGAGTAGCCTATTACGCAGCGATTAATTTCCCCGAGCTACCTGACGCTACAGACAAAGAGATTGCCAGTTATGCTTTGGAGCGAGTGAACAAAACCAATCGAGTGCTGGGGGGGAATTGGGACATCAAATATAAAACGGTGCTGGCGCACTACCGGGAACGGCGCTGGTTGCCGCTGGTTTTTTCTTCTCCTTTGAATGAAGCCCAAGCGAGAAAATTAAAACCGGAACTGATCAAGGGTTTGATGCTGCACCCTTTTTATCAGCGTGTTTATCCGCAGCGCTCACTGGCTTCCCATATTGTGGGTTATGTTGGAAGAAGGCCTCCCAAGCGCACCGGCCCGGTGGAAGACGGTGAATCGATCTGGCCCCAGGCGGTTGGTGTTGATGGTTTAGAGCAAGTTTACGATAAGGATCTCACGGGTCGTCCGGGCAAAATCAATATTCTTTTTGATTCCGACGGCACCAAATTGACAGAGGAAATGATCCAGCGCCCCAAGCCTGGAAATACGGTCGTGTTGGCGCTTGATTTGGAGATCCAGCTGTTGGCGGAAGAAGTGCTTCAGGAAAAGACCAAAAGAGGAGCTTTTGTGATCATTGATGTGCGTAACGGGGATATCCTGGCGATGGCATCTTGGCCGCAGTTTGACCCGAATATTTTCATTCCATCAATATCGCAGACGGACTATTCGGCCTTACAAAATGATCCGACCAAGCCGCTTTTTGCACGGGCTTTTCGCGGTGAGTATCCGCCAGCATCAACTTTTAAAACTACGGTTGCTCTGGCTGCCCTGGAGGCGGGAACTGTCAGGGAAAATACTTTGTATCCCTGTCCGACTGGCCTGGCGATTGGTGACCGAGTATTTCATAACTGGAATAAAAAGGGTGAGGGTTCGATGAATGTGGTGAGTGCGCTGACTCGATCTTGCAATACCTGGTTTTACCAGGCGGCATTGGCGACCGGAGCGGCTCCGATTTCAGAAATGGCCCAACGTCTGGGTTACGGGAAAAAAACCGGCTTGCCTCTGCCTGCGGAAGCAAAGGGTTTTGTCATGACGGATCGCTGGTCGAGGGAAAAATACAATCACCCTATTCTAGATGGGGATCTTGCCAATATGGCTATCGGTCAGGGCACCATTCTGACAAGTCCCTTACAGGTAGCGCAAGCGATGGCGGCGATAGGTAGCCGCAGAAGAGTAGTGGCACCGCGCCTGGTGTTGCAAGTTCAGGATGTTAACAATTCGGTTACCCGGACTTTTCGAGTGCGGGAACGCACGCCGCTTAACATAAGTGATTATAACATGGAAATTGTTGTGCAGGGAATGGTGGACGTAGTGAATGCAGGAAATGGCACGGCGCGCCGCGCACGCAATGAGCATATAACGGTAGCGGGTAAGACCGGCACCGGACAGTGGAAGCCGCATCTGGAACAGAATGTGGCGTGGTTTTCCGGGTTTGCGCCCGCTGACTACCCGGTTTTTGCCTTTGCTGCCATTTACGAGGGCAGCCCGGGCGAGCGAGTGGGTGGTGGTAAAAATGCCGGCCCGATTGTCGGCGCCTTTTTTGAGAAATATTTGGAGGACGAGGAGAATCTGGCTGAATTCAAGAGTCAGGTCGAAGCCATTGAGCTGGCGCATATTGATCAGGGTATCGTTCGCCCTCAGATCGCCGGAGCGATTATCAAAGGCGGCGGCGGCGGGGGAGGTCAGAGCACAGCGAAAAAAGCGGTCGCCGAGTTGGAAGGCCCTAGCGAGGGCGGTGGTATTTTGAAGTGGCTGTTTCGCAAGAAACGTTGAATTTGCTGCATAGCGTTCTTAATTGCGGCATGCATGATGAATTAAAGTTGTCTGGTTGTCTGGCGGCAGCCTGTTTGTTGCTCTTGCCTGCTTGTGATAAAGTTGAGATAGAAAAACAGGAGCCTGCGGACACTGTTTTTCTCGGGGGAAAAATTCTCACCGTGAATGCTGATGACCAGATGGTCGAAGCGATTGCGATCAAGGGGGATCGCATTGTGGCAGTGGGGAGTGATGAGGATATCATGGGATATCAGGGGGTTGATACGAAAACGATTGATCTTGCGGGCAAAACGATGATTCCGGGAATCATCGAGGCGCATGTTCATTCGATGTATGTGGCCAAGGGCATGTTGGGCCGCCCTTATCGCGATTATTCCAACATCGAAGAGCTTCAGGAGGTGATTCGCTGGTTGGATGGAGAACTGGAGGACGATGAGTGGATCATCGTGCCGCGGGTGCCGATCACAAGACTGACAGAGCGGCGTCATCCGACCACGGCGGAACTCGACGCTGCGTGTACAACGCACCCGGTGGTATTTACTTCAGCGCGCAAGAGCGCTTTGAATTCTCTGGCACTGAAAAAATTGGGGCTGACTGGAGATGAAATTCCCGCTGGAGTCGAAGTGGTGCAAGATGGTGATGGAAAGATTCGTTTGCTGGGTGGAGCTATAGGCAGCCTGATACGAAAGGCAAATCCGGGCAAAATCCACAAGCCCGAAGACTTGATCGAAGCGCTGGGGAAAGTGCACGCGATTTACAATTCCGTTGGCATCACCAGCATTTTTGAAAGGGCCAATGGCAAGGAGCAATGGGATCAATTCCAGACACTGCGTGACAGCGGTAAAATGAGCGTGCGCGCGACGCTGACTTTTCGACGTCAGATGAACAGCGCGGCGAAGGTGAAACAATTTGTCGATGACCTTGGATTAAAACCCCGTGAAGGTGACGACTGGTTGCGGGCTGGGCCGTTGAAGATCACGGCGGATGGAGGAATCCATTGGGGCACCACTTATCTGAGTGAGGCTTTTGGCGAGAAGCGCACCGACTTTTACGGCTTGAAAGACGACCCGGAATATCGCGGCAATCTGACTTTTACCGTCGATCAAATGGCCGATGTGTTTGGCGAGGCCCATCGCCTGGGTTGGCAGATGTCCGCTCACATCACTGGCGATCTGGGCATAACGCGTGTTCTGGATGCGCTGGACAAGGTTGATAAAACCGAGCCGGTGGCGAAGATGCGCTTTCACCTTATTCATGCTTATTTTTCGACCCCGGATATTCTCAAGCGCGGCAAACGGCTGGGTGTGTGTGTTGATACCCAGTCTTACGTTTACCTGAAAGATGCCGATTTTATTGCTAAGATTTACGGCAAGGATTGGGCTGAGCGTTTTATTCCTCTTGGCGATTGGTATCACGCCGGTATACCAGTGGCGACGAACTCCGATCACATGGACGGACTCGATCCGGATCATTCGATTAACTCATTCAATCCCTTCCTGATGCTTTATGCGGCCGTGTCGCGGAAAGATGATTTTGGTAATGTTTATGGGGAAGATCAAAAGCTGACTCGGATGCAGGCCTTGCGAACCGTTACTTTGAATCCAGCCTTCCTTTCCTTCGACGAAAAGGTTAAAGGCTCGCTTGAAGTCGGAAAACTGGCTGACTTGGTCGTTCTGGATCGGGATTACCTGGAGTGTCCGGAAGATGATATCCGAAAGATTAAACCAACTC
>JAADHD010000357.1 GCA_013152075.1 Verrucomicrobiota bacterium
TGCCATCTCAAGCAATACCCCAACGCTGGACCCGGGATCATTGGCTCCTACAAACTCAAAACCCTCGAACTTCTTGGTTTCGTAATGCGAAGCGACAAGTCCAGTGACCGATCGTGCCCAGATACGAGCTCGTTGTTTTTCGTCCCCCTCCTGAACTGTCCCTTCGTTTCCGGAAAAACGCGCGCGCAAATTTACAAATCCCACTTCGCCTAATGGCGTTTTTTGACGAAATGTCTGCCTCTCCACATACCAGCCCGACTCATTTAATATCCGCTCGATATATTGGCGCGTTATTTCCAAATTTTCCGACCCGGCGATACGGGGGCCCACCATCGTTTGTTGTTCCACGTGCTCATAGGCCCGTGCTCCGGAAAAAAATTTATGTGCCGCACGATCCGGGTCAAAAACGACGTCTTCACCACAGCTCGACGATTCCAAGGCAAAGGCGAGTAACAAAGCACTCACAAGAATCCGCCTAAATCTAATTTGGATCAGTCGTAAGCAAGCACTCATGAATAGGTCGGACTATTCGTCAGGCAATCCAACTACTCCCAACACCCGGTCAAGATCGTCATTGCCAAAATACTCGATCTCAATCTTTCCCTTTTTTTCACCATGATGCAAACGAACCCGGGTACCTAGGTGGGACTGCAATCTCTCCTGCAACTGTTGCATGTACGGAGTCAATGATGATGCTCCCGAGGCAGACGTGGCCTTACGCGGGGTTTTACCGCCATCAACAAGATGTTCTGAAACCAGCTTTTCGGCTTTGCGCACCGTTAGCTGTTTTTTCAAGATGATATCAGCGAGCAATTTTTGCTCTTCACCATTTTTTACTCCGAGAATAGCCTTGGCATGCCCTGTGGAAAGTAAACCCTGAGATACCAAGTTACTTACTGAAGGTTCCAAATCCAACAAGCGAATCGCATTGGCAACCGTGGCCCGACTTTTCCCAACTCGCTTGGCAATCTCTTCCTGCTTCAATCCAAATTCACGTGATAATCTCGCATACGCTTCAGCCTCTTCGATCGGATCTAGGTCCTCTCGTTGAAGATTCTCGATGAGCGCCATCTCCAATGCTTCGGCATCTGTCACCTCACGAATGATGACCGGAACCTCTTCCTCTCCGATCTTTTGACAAGCACGCCAACGACGCTCCCCGGCAATCAATTCCAATTTACCATCAACCTCACGCACGATCAGTGGCTGAATCACCCCCTGCTCACGAATGGACTCCATTAATTCGTCCAACCGGTCATCATTGAAGTGTTTACGCGGCTGGAAGGGGCTCGCAACAAGGCGGTCCAGAGATACGCGGTTCACCCGCTCGCCACTCCCCGCTTCATCCGCGCCAAGCCCAACCGTTTTATCAATTTCCGCCGCCTGAGAAGCTTGCGTTTTTTTTGGAGCTTTGATCAATGCCCCAAGTCCTTTACCAAGTGCCTGTTTTGCCATGTTTCTTCCCCAGATTAGAAACGAAACGTCCGAAACGCAAACACGAAGAACGATAAGTGAAAAATAATGTGCAAATCAGAGCAGGCAATGCCCTTTCTATTCACTGCTCACGACAGCCTTATTCACAGGAGCACCTGATGGATCAAGCACTCTAACCGTCACAAACATGACCATAGCCTTTTTAGAGCGTTGACTTATTTTACTGCGAAACAACCGGCCAATGCCCGGCAAATCCCCCAGCAATGGAATTTGGTCTTCTGCATCATTCAAAACTTCCCCAATCAAGCCGCCAATCGCCACCGTTTGCCCATCCCAGATAGTCACATTGGTGGTCTCTTTGACCGCCTCAAAAACAGGCATGACTATTCGGTTGGAAGTTGCCACAACTCCCCCGTTTAAAATGGGTGATCCGTAATTAATGAACCCTATAAAATCCGAAACATCAGCAACAATCTCCAGCCCCACCGTTGTATTGTCTCCTCCGAGGGTAGGCGTCACTTCCAGTATCTTCCCCAGCTCACGCATCTCAAAAGCTGTCGGGTTTGCAGGAGTCACGGCAAACCCGTCAGGTTGACGAGTCTCTCCCGTGACAAGATTAATGAATATTACCCCACCAGTGGAGTTTGGAATCTCAGGCGGATCATATTCTGTCGGGTATATGAACTCCCTTACTTGTTTGATGACTGCCTTATCGCCGGAGCGTGTGATCACGCTGGCTTCACATACACGGTCCGCCCCTTTTTGCTGATTCAAAGCTCGAATCACTACCTGAAATTGAGGGTCGGTAAATACCCCCCCCACCGCAAACACTCCCGGAGAGTTCGTGATACTGGTTCCGGTAACACTGGGAGTATTGGCTTCCAGAATATCATCAATGCTCAATGTTGTTCTCACATTTCCTGAACGAATACCCGCCGACACAGGGTTTCTCCCTACAGGGAAAGTCGTGCCCGGAGCCACAAAAGGATACTCTGTTGATGGGATCGGATTACTATTCCCCGCGGTGCCACCACTAATAAACGTGCGATTGCTTCCCAGCAAATTTGATGCCCCTAGCAGCCAGTCAAAGCCGAGTTCGTTCAATTTATTCTCGGCAATCGTAATCATTTTAAAATCGATTTTAATGATCTTCGCTCCTTCACCTCGCGAAGAAATCACCATCGACTCAATGATTTGGATGTTATCCGGAGTATTGCGTACCAACAGAGTAGAAGTCGCTGGTATAAACTGCGCCAGCGCCCCCGCCGGGAATAGAACTCCGCGCTGTAAAAGAAAATCCTTTGCCGTTACCCTCCTGACTAAAGTCCCACCACCACCTGCGGCCGGTTCGGCAAAGGGGTCAGCCCCACCAGCATCAGCTCCTCCCCCCCCTCCACCTCGAATAAAACCTGGCGGCACCTGATAACGCCTTGTCACCATCGCCGTATCCTCCGTATTACTCAATGGCACCAACCTCACGGCATAAGGCTCTACTTTCGGCTTTAAACCCACCATGGCAGATACATAGCGCAAAACTTCACCCAAGGGGACATTGGAAAGTTTAATATTCACCGGCTGATCATTCACCGCTGGCCCACCGCCCGGATCGATCACAACATTCACCCCTTTTTTAGCCGGATTGGATTCCTCCACATCAAGCTCCTGGGATTTTTGAACGAGATACATCATCACATCAATGAGTCGAGCCCCTTGAAATTCGATGTTTGGAATCACAATTTTAACCAGCTTTTCCTGAATAGCCGCTGCCTGATCGCCTGCACTGATACCGTCAGGATTTTCAATCAAATTAGACAAATCCATTTTATGCGGCACTGGCAACTCCCAGGCTTTGGCTACTTGCATCAAGCTGTCAGCGCGAGCCTGATTTCTTGCCGACTTGTAATATTCTGTAACCAGTCGATCCACATGCTCCATTCCTCGTCGCGCGGCCTCATTATAGGAATCAATCGCCAACACCTGACCATACACTTTGGTCGCCTCATCAAAGCGTCCTAAATCCGCCGCCCCTTGCGCTTTTTTCAATAAAAACTCCACCTCGGCAACATTCTTAATATGCAGCGGCGTGCGCGCCTTATTATAATGCTCGTTGTCTCTCACCTGTCCCAGCAGTTTCCTTAAGTCGGGGGAAATCAAACTGGCACTCAAACCCGAATCCTTAGCTGATTTCATCGCCTGAACCAGCAATCTCTCTGCATCAGCAAAGTGTCCTTCATCAATCAACTGCCTAGCGTATTTTACTACCGCAGTTTGATATCGCTGAAACACTCCCAGCCGCAGAGAAGCACTTGCTGGTGACTGATCCAAACCTTGAAATGCAGAGACATACAAAGATAAAGCTTCTTTATAATTTTTCTCACGATACTCAAAATCCGCTTGTCGAATAAGTTCCTGAGCTTGTCTCACTCGGCTTTGACGTCGAATCACCTCTTTCTGAGCCACTCCCGGCAATCCTGAGGAACTTGCTCCCTCAGCCCCTCCGCCTTCAGCCATCACATTCCCGTCACCCACAATCAACAAGCCAACAAAGCCCAACAAAACCGCGACCACGATGCCATGGCCTACTGGTTTTCCCTGCTGTCGTCGGACTATCATATTGTTATATTGTGCTTTCAACTAAACCTAATCACGCCTCAAAAAATAAAGTATCAGACACCACAACTACCGCTTCCTGCTACATCCAGGGAGCCAATTCACGAAGCCTCAACACTTTCTATGTCAAAAAACCCTCATCTTAACAGATTAATCGTCACGAAAGCAACCTGCTTTCCCGATATTTTACCCTCATTTTTTACGCTTCCCCCCCCGGTACCGATAGACGAATTGCCTATACTGATACTGATCAAGCCCCGGGAAAACGCGAATCGTCTCAAATTCGCCCGATTCCTCCAATAAAGCGATCATAGAGGCATCCTCAGCCATCGCATGCGAATAGCCTCCCAAAATGAAATATAAGGGCCGTTTCTCGTAATCGGCTTTGTCCATCAAATAGCCGAGCTGCCTCTTGTTGTGCGCAACCTTCAAATAGGGGTCGTAAATATTTGCACTGGTCCACCATCCGGCAGTAATCGGCCTCATCTCCTCCTCTGTAAATGGAAACACTCCCCCGCGGGCCAATTCGATTGCACTCCGCATCGCCTGCTTACTGATCGCGCTATAACGCTTGATGGGCTTCATCACTACAAATGCGTAAACCCCGATGATTCCATACAACAACAAGCGGTTTCTCAGAATAACGTTACCCCCGCTCGCCTGGCTCCTGAACATCAACAGCTCCGACAAGCCCAAACCAAATGTCATCCCTGCCACCGGCGTCAAATATACCATGTACCAAGTAAACACCGTGCCTCCACTCAGTAAGTTGATTCCGTAAACCAGTAAGGCCGATAGCGTCGCACCCACAACGATCACCCTTCCCGCCATACCAGTTTTCCACCATGCCCTAAGACCAAAAAGCACCAGTCCCACCACGACAACTATTCCTGCAATCATTATGATGGAGGGAAACCATTTTTCGACAGCTGGGTTAAAACGGTTTTCAGGATCACCGTCGAACCAGGGCATTCCGAAAGCCAAATAGCTGGCCACGTTTGGCCACAGGTCCGTCGACATTCCCATTTTAAAAGTCAAAATCGTTTTTGTCGCTCTGACAATCTGTGGAATACTCGGCCCCAGCAGAAACATAAATAATATCAACGAGAAGGCGTTCGAGACCA